>JBCBHI010000238.1:0-6946 GCA_038525885.1 Bacteroidota bacterium | reverse complement strand
CCAGTATCCTTGCGAAGCATTGGGCCCAATGAGATCAGGAGGAACCCGGGCGGGAACCGGGATATCTCCAAGGTAGTACGCTCTCTGCCGGGTGTGGCTAGCACGGCTTCTTTTCGGAATGATATCATCATCCGTGGGGGAGCGCCGGTAGAAAATAAATACTATCTGGATGGCATAGAGGTGCCGGTGATCAATCACTTCCAAACCCAAGGTTCCAGTGGTGGGCCTGTGGGCTTGATCAATGTGGATTTCATCCAAAACGTGGATTTCTATTCGGGGGCTTTCCCCGCCAACCGGGGCAATGCCCTGAGCTCCATCTTTGACTTTCGGCAGAAAGATGGCCGTGATGACAAGTGGACGATGAATGCCGTGGTGGGTGCTAGTGATTTGGGCGTTACGCTGGAGGGCCCCGTTTCGGATAACTCCACGCTGATTGTATCCGCGCGGCGGTCCTACCTTCAGTTTCTGTTTCAGCTCCTGGAGCTACCCTTTTTGCCCATTTACAATGACTATCAGCTGAAGTACAAGGTGAAGTTCGACCAGAATAATCAGCTTTCCATCATCAGCCTGGGGGCCCTGGATTTGTTTGACTTGAATCTGGATGCCAACGAGACGGAGTCGCAGCAGTTTTTGCTGGAAACCTTGCCCGTGCAAGACCAGTGGAATTACACTATAGGGGCGAAATATGAGCGCTTCCGCGACAATGGTTTTAGCACCTTGGTGGTGAGCCGCAATATGCTGAACAACCGCAATTTCAAGTATGCGGATAATGACGATAGCAGCGAGGACAATCTGATATCGAACTACCTTAGCCAGGAGATAGAGAATAAATTCCGAGCGGAAGACTATTTCAACTACAACGGTTTCAAGGTTACCTACGGGGTCAATTATGAGTATGCGAAGTACAACGTGAATACCTTCCAGCAGATCCCGACACCCTTTGGCGCGGAAGAGCGCAACTTTTCCAGTGCCCTGGATATGCACAAATGGGGGGTATTTGGGCAAGTGAGTAAGGGACTGCTGGGTGAGCGGTTGATTTTGGCTACGGGTTTCCGGGCCGATGGCAACAACTACTCGGAACTGATGGACAATATGCTGGACCAGTTTTCGCCCCGATTTTCTGCTTCCTATTATTTCACCCCCAACCTGAGTGTCAACTTCAACACGGGTATATACTTCCAGTTGCCTTCTTACACGGTGCTGGGCTTTGTGGAGGCAGAAACGGACGAGCTAGCCAACCGCGACCGGGTGAAGTATATGCAAAACCGACACGTGGTGGCGGGACTGGAATATACCTTTGAGAACACCGCGAAGATCAGTGTAGAGGGCTTCTACAAGCGCTATTTTGACTACCCCTTCTTGCTGACGGATTCTATTTCGCTGGCTAACTTGGGGGCTGACTTTGGGGTAGTGGGCAACGATCCCATTATCTCCAACTCCGAAGGCCGCACCTATGGGTTGGAAGTGTTGGCCCAGCAAAAGCTGAGCAAGGGTTTTTATGGTTTGGTAGCTTATACTCTGGTGCGCAGTGAGTTTGCAGACAAGACCGGGGAGTTCAAGCCCTCGGCTTGGGACTTCCGCCACGTAGTGAGCCTGACCGGGGGCAAAAAGTTTGCCCGCGATGTGGAGATTGGGGTGCGCTGGCTGTTTGCGGGCGGGGCACCATTCACGCCCATCGACGTGAGTACCTCCCTGTTGGTAGACAACTGGAATGCCCGCCCGGGCGGCATCCTGGACTACTCCCAGCTCAACTCGGAGCGGCTGCCGGCCTCCCACCAGCTGGACTTCCGAATCGACAAGAAGTGGTTCTTCAACAAGTGGACCCTGGACCTGTACTTTGACGTGCAGAACTTGTACAACTACCAACCTGCCGGGCCGGATATTCTCACGATTGCGCGGGATGAAGACGGAGCCCCTCTAATAGATAATACGCTGACGGAAGGGGCTAGCTATGTGCCCCGCTTTTTGCCCAGCACGGCCGGGCAAACCATCCTGCCCACGGTGGGAATCATCGTAGAGTTGTAGTAGCTTTACTATCCGCAGATATAGTAAACCCTCAAATGATTATCGTTTGAGGGTCGCGGATTTTTTTAGCACATCAAACACCTAACGATGATTAAGTACAACCCCAAAGAATGGTGGGGGCTCATTTTTCAATTTCATAAGAGCGATACCTTCCGGCGGCTGCTACCCGCCATGTTGTCCCTGGCCCTGTTTAGCGCCGCTGTAGCTTACTTTGAACACATTGTGAATCCGTGGGAGCACGGTACCACTTTGCTCCATACCCTGCTGGGTTTGGTGATTTCCCTCTTGCTGGTTTTTCGTACCAATACCGCTTATGAGCGCTGGTGGGAAGGCCGTAAGCTGTGGGGCGCGCTGGTGAATGTAAGCCGGAATATGGCTATCAAACTGCACGCTTGGCTGCCCGATGAGGATACCAAACGCCGGGAGATGTTTTCGGAACTGATTGCTCGTTTCCCACGCGTGCTGAAGGAACACCTACGCGATAACAAGGTGCCGGGTGCTACCCCTGACGGTATTCAGCATCAGCCCAACTGGATCAGTGCCCAAATGCACCGTAGGGTACAGGAGATGATGGATAAGGGGGAGATTTCGGGTGAGCAGTACCTGGCGATCAACCAGGAGCTATCGGCCTGGGCCGACATACTGGGGGCCTGCGAGCGAATCAAGAAGACCCCGATTCCTTACAGCTATAGCCTGTTTCTGAAGAAGTTCATCTTCGTGTACATCGTCACTATGCCCTTTACTTTTGCCTTCGAATTTGGGTATTGGACTACCCTGATTGCTACGCTTATGTTTTATGTGCTGGGTAGCCTGGAGATGATTGCGGAGGAGATTGAGGATCCCTTTGGTACGGATGCGAATGATTTGCCTACGGATGGTATTTCGGAGGGCATTGCAACTTCCGTGGCCGAGATACTGCACCCGCCCCTAGCCCAAGAGGAATATGATGAAAATACCCTGGCAGCTACTGCCTAACTCAGGGTGATTGGGTGGTAACTGCTTTCTCTGCAAAAAAAGGGGAACACAGAGGACACGAAGTAGACTCGGAGAAAGCAGAGATTTTTATTAAAAGGTGGGAATAGGGAAAGCAAGGAATTGCAAGAGGCTGCACCGTAAAGTAAGTCTCTGCATACATTTATCAGTCGCAACGTGACTGAATTGAGTTCCAAAAACGGGGATACTACCCAGCTCCAAAGGTCATCCTAGCAGTAAGACTTGGGGCCCCAAACACGCAAAGCGGGATGCCACCCCGACGAGATGACGAGGAAGGGGCTAGCAAGGGGTCTGACGGGGACGCCTAGTCGGGTATCTTCATAACGCAGATACCCGTCTGACCCCTCCCGTGCAACCAGTTCATCATTAGCAACTTGCCATCCCCTTTTTACACTAACAGAGACTTTTTCGAAGGGGTATTCTCTCAAGAGGATAGATTCGCTCTTTATGGTGCGAATGAGGTTGATAAACAATCTCCCACTTGCATAACCCCCTTTCACATAAGACTATTTTAATTCTATACTATTTTTTGGTTAAAAGTTTACTTTTTGTGGGCGGATGACAAACAATGAACTATTACGCGTTGTATAATGCATAAATAGTTTACTCACACCCACATATGGCTTCTACTTTTTATCCCCTCTTGGTGAAATCCCTGAAAAGGGAAACCCCAGAGGCTGTTTCCATTAGCTTCGAAATACCGGAAGACTTAAACGAGCAATTCCAATACCGGGAAGGGCAATACCTGACCTTGCGCACCTACCGCCAAGGTGAGGAAGTGCGCCGGAGTTATTCCTTCTCCAGCAGCCCCTTGGAGGCTGAACCCAAGATCACCGTAAAGGAGGTACATCAGGGGAAGATGTCCACTTTCCTGAATCAGGAGCTGAAACCGGGAGATACCCTGGAGGTGATGCCTCCTGCCGGGCGATTCCATTGCGACATTTTGCCTCAAGAGGCGAAATCGTATTTCCTTTTTGGTGGGGGTAGCGGCATTACGCCCCTGATCTCCATTGCCAAAACAGTGCTACAAACTCAGCCTGGCAGTGCAGTCTTTCTACTCTATGGAAACAAGCGGGTGGAGTCGGTGATTTTTCATGCGGAACTTGAAGAGCTTGCCCAACAATACCCCAGCCGCTTCACCCTACAGCATGTGTGGGAACAAGTGCCCCAGCCAGCACCCCCCGAAGTGACCCAGGGAATTACAGATCCCTTCACCATCCATTCCTTCCTCAACCGGCATCGGCCGCAGCATCTGCTAAAGGAATACTTCGTGTGCGGGCCCACGCCCATGATGCAGGCCGTAGAGCGGATCCTGCAAGAGAAATACATCCCCAAAAAGAGCATCCACCTGGAGTACTTTGGCACCGGGCCCGAGGCGGGCACTAGCGTTGAGATTCCCGGTAAATCAGCCAAGCTGACGGCCATGCTGAAAGGAGAGCCGGTTTCCGTGCAGGTGCCGGAAGGAAAAACCGTACTGGACGCCTTGCTGAATGAGGGATATGACGTGCCCTTTTCTTGCCGGAGCGGTAGCTGTTCTACCTGCCTCGGTAGGTGCACCTCCGGCAAGGTAGAAATGCGCACCAATCTCACCTTGGAAGACGACGAGGTAGCCGAGGGACTGGTATTGACTTGCCAGGCAGTACCTACTACGGAGAAAGTAGAAATCACCTACGATAACATCTAATTCACCCATGAAAGCGACCACCCCCCCATTCGTTTCCGGAGCCAAGCCCCTGCTTGGCCACGCCATAGAGTTCAGCAAAAACAAGCACACCTTATTCACCCGCGGGTATAAAGAGCACGGGGCTATCTACAGCCTCAAAATGCCGGGCGGCAAGCGTATTGTGATGCTGAATAGTCCGGACTATGCTCAAACCTACTTTGAGCTAACCGATAAATCCTTGAACCTGGGTGAGGGGCTGAGTGTCCTCAAGCCCTTCTTAGGGGACCTATTGGCCCTGGGAGGGGTGGAACAATACTACCTGCAGCGGCCCTTGGTGTACGAAAACTTCAAGAACAAACGCATGGGTACCTCGGTAGAGGCCATGAACATTGAGGTGATGCGCTGGCTCAAAAGCTTGCAAACCGAAGGTGAGCTTTCCGTACAGGACCAAATGGTGCACCTAACCCAAGAGGTAGCCTCCATGGCCTTTTTCGGTCCGGCCTTCAAGGAACGAGTAAGTGAGGAATACTGGAAGCAGTTTGGCATCATTGGTGATGCCCTCGACTTTGTGCTGCCGCCCTGGTTGCCCATCCCGAAGTTTATCCGCCGGGAGAGAGCCAAAAAGGTGCTGCTGGAGATGGTGAAAGGCATTCTGGAGGAGCGTCGGTCTAATCCGAATCAGTACGATGATTTTCTTCAAACCCTCATTGACACCCCACAGTCAGACGGGAGCCATATAGACGACGGAGTGGCGGCGCAAATGATCATGTTCCTCAGCTTTGCGGGCCACGAAACCACGGCCATTCAGGCCTCCTGGACCATCTTGTTCTTGCTGCAAAACCCCATGTACCTGCGCTTGGTACAAGAGGAAATTGATACCCACGTACCCCCCGGTACGGTGATCACGCCTGAGGTACTAATGAAGCTGCAGCATGTGTTCTGGGCAGTAGACGAAACTACCCGCCTGCGGCCCTCGGCAGAAATGCTCACCCGGGTGGTAGACGAGGACCTGGAGCTGGCGGGCTACGACATACCCAAGGGTACCATTTTGATGCTGTCTACGTACTTCATTCAGCGGATGCCAGAACTGTTTAGCAACCCTGAGGTGTACGATCCCCTGCGTTTTGCCCCCGGCAGGGAAGAGCATAAGCTGCATCCGCATAGCTTATTGGGCTTTGGCGGAATGCAACATAAGTGTGCCGGAATGAACTTTGCCCGCAACGAGATGGCCATCATTGTGGCGCTTATGTTCCAGCAGTTTGACTGGGAGTTGATCTCCAATCCTCAGTTACTTATCCGGGCGGCGGGTTCTCGTATTACCGAGTCTACCGTGCGGTACCGCAAGCGGACGGGGGCAGATAGAACGCCGACCCAGCAAAGTGACGTGACGTACTCACCCGAGATAATTGCCGCTTGCCCGCACCTCTCCGAAACGGTAGAGGCAAAGGCCTAACTCAGTAGCAGGAAAATATTTCATCCCGCGTCTTTTCCTTGGCGCGGGACTCTCTCGGTATCCATCCTCAAAAATTGGTTTACTTTACCCCTTAGTGGCAATACCCCACTACCCTAGGCGTATAGTAACCATGAAGATTTTGCAGGTAAATTCTGCCCGGTCCTGGCGAGGTGGTGAGCAACAATTGGCCTACCTGTTGGAGGGATTGTCCGCACAAAAGGTGGAGCTACACGTAGTTTGCCGGGAGAGCTCAGACCTGGCCAAATACTGCAAAAACCAGCAGGTTGCTTATACAACCCTGCCTTTTCAAGGTAGTTGGGACCGGAGCACTTTCCGAGGGTTGACCCGCTTGCTCAGGCAAGGAAATTTCGACCTGGTTCATCTGCATACAGCGGCGGCTCACAGCCAAACCGTCTTGGCTCATGCACGACTCCGAGCTTCCGTTCCCCTAGTGTTGTCTCGCCGTATCCTTACTCCGCTGCGGCATCGTTGGTTCTCCCGCTGGAAGTACAATTACCTGGGCATAGCCCGGTATCTGGCCGTATCAGATGCCATCCGGCGGGGCATGGAAGCCTACCTAAAACGCCCCGAACGGGTACTCACGGTGCATTCCGGGGCAGATCCGGCTCGGTTTGCCGTGGCACCACCCTATACCTGGCTCCATGAGCGGTTTGGCATCCCGCCGCGCACACCGCTCATCGGCAATGCTTCTGCCTTGGAGCCTTCCAAAGACTACCTTACTTTTCTGGCTACCGCCAAAGAACTTACCCGCCAAGGGCTGGATGCTCACTACCTCTTGATAGGGGAGGGAC
>JBCBHI010000237.1:0-6964 GCA_038525885.1 Bacteroidota bacterium | reverse complement strand
TGCTGGATTTTCTGTATCCGGGTTCCGGGCTATATTATCCTATGCTGATCAGCATTGTGTTGACTGGGGCTACTATGACGGCCCGCCTGCAATTGCGGGTGCATACCCTGGGCCAGGTGACTGCCGGAGCCCTATTGGGCATTGCCATTAGTGTAGGCGGCATGCTATTCCTCAACTAAATCGAAAATATTCATACTCTGTTATGAGCACACCTACGTTTGAGACTTTACGGTACTCTACGTCCGAGGGCGTAACCACCATTACCTTGAATCGGCCGGACCGCTACAATGCCTTCAGTGATCAGCTATCGTTTGAGCTGCAAGATGCGCTGAAAGCGGCCACGAAAGATCTGGAAACCCGCGTGGTAGTTTTGACCGGGGAGGGAAAGGCTTTCTGTTCTGGCCAGGACCTGAAGGAGTCTGGCGGGAAAGAGAACCGTTCGTTTTCGGAGTCGCTGCACAAGCGGTACAACCCCATCATCCGAAAGATGCGGGAAATGCCCAAGCCCATCATCGGGCGCATCAACGGCGTGGCCGCCGGAGCGGGTTGCTCATTGGCCCTGGCCTGTGACGTCATCGTGTCGGCAGACCACGTGAAGTTTATCGAGGTATTCATCAACATTGGCCTGGTGCCCGACTCAGGTTCTTCGTTCTTCCTCCCCCACCTGATTGGCTACAACAAGGCCTTTGAGATGGCCACTATGGGCTCGCATGTGCTGGCTCCCCAGGCATTAGAAATGGGCCTGATCAACAAGGTGGTGCCTGCTGAAGAGCTGGACGCAGCGGTGAAAGGCTACACCGATTACTTTGCCAACGCCCCTACCCGGGCCATCGGCCAGATCAAAAAGATGTTACAGAAAGCGCAGTCGAGTTCACTCAATGACATGCTGGAGTACGAAGCCTACCAGCAGGAGATAGCCGGCCGCAGCGAAGACTACCGCGAGGGCGTAGATGCTTTCCTGGAGAAGCGCAAGCCGAGCTTTAAAGGAAAGTGAAGTAATTGACGATTTACGATTGCCGAATGGCGAATAAAGGGACCAAGAAGGCCTTATTCGTTGAGTAGGAAATAAATCACAAGTCAGGCCAGCCGTTGCTGGCCTTTTTTCTTTTGGTGGGGCACCAAATTGCCCAGTAAACAGTTACTTTGATGCACGAGCGGAAGGGGCACTTCCGCATACAATCCAATAAGTTTTACCATACCTATGTCAACTACTCCTGCTAAGCTGGAACGTCCGGCACGTCGTTATATACCTGAAGATTTTACGGTCACTACCTGGGAGGCGCTTGAGCCCTTCTTTCAAGAACTGGAAGCCAGGGAATTGGCCGATGTAGAGGCTTTGCGCCGTTGGTTTCAGGATCGGTCAGAATTGGAAGCGGCCTTATCTGAGGATGCGGCTTGGCGGTACATTCGTATGACTACGGACACTGCCGACGAGGAGGCGAATGCCCGTTACATGGAGTTCGTTACGGAGATTCAGCCACACATTGCCCCCTATAGTGATCGCCTAAACCGCAAGGCACTGGATCATCCGAATCTGGAGGACATCCAGGCGGAGGGTTATGGCATTATGCTGCGGGGCATGCGCAAAGACGTGGAGATTTTCCGGGAGGAGAACATCCCCATCAACACGGAGATCCAGGCGGAAACCCAGAAATACGGGCAGATCACGGGTGCGATGACCGTAGAGCATGACGGGCAGGAGCTAACCCTGCAACAAGCCGGAGTGCTCTTGCAGCGTACGGACCGCAGCCTGCGGGAGGAGATATACCACAAAATCCAGAACCGACGGATACAGGACAAGGAACCGCTGGATGGGCTGTACAATACGCTGATTGGCCTGCGCCATCAAGTAGCACAGAATGCGGGCTTTGCTAACTACCGCGACTATATGTTCACGGCCATGGGCCGCTTTGACTATACCCCAGAAGATGCTTTTGCTTTTCACGAGGCCATTGCTGAGGAAGTAGTACCGCTGTTCAGTGACCTGATGAAGATGCGGAAGGAGGCCCTGAACCTGGATTCCCTGCGCCCTTGGGATAAAGCTGTGGATACGACTGGCAAGCCGCCCCTGAAGCCTTTTGATGGTGGCGATGATTTGCTGGAGAAAACCACTACGGTGTTCCGCAAGCTCAACCCTTACCTGGGCGAGCGCTTGGAAATTATGCGGAATATGGAACACCTGGATCTGGTGTCGCGCAAGGGCAAATCGCCCGGTGGGTATAACTATCCGCTGATGGAGATTGGCGTGCCGTTCATCTTCATGAATGCCACTAGCACGGTGCGCGATATGGTGACGCTATTGCACGAAGGCGGCCATGCGGTGCACAGCTTCCTGGTGCGTGAGCTGGAGCTGGTGGACTTCAAGAGCACGCCCTCCGAAGTGGCGGAGCTGGCTAGCATGAGCATGGAGCTACTCACCATGGACTATTGGGATGAGTACTTTACGGATGAGGAAGAGCTACGCCGCGCGAAACGCAATCACCTGGAAGACCTGATCTTCACCCTGCCTTGGGTAGCCACCATCGATCAGTTCCAGCATTGGATATATGAGAATCCTAACCACACGGTGGAGGAACGACTAGCCAACTGGAATCAGATTCATGATCGCTTTGCAGATGGTATGACGGACTGGGGCGGATTGCAGGAGCATAAGGACTATATGTGGCAGAAGCAACTGCACTTGTATCAGGTACCGTTCTATTATATAGAGTATGGCTTTGCCCAGTTGGGTGCCGTGGCGGTTTGGAAAAACTATAAGGAGAACCCTGAAAAAGGCCTGCAAGGCTATATGGATGCCCTCAAGCTAGGGTACACCAAATCCATCCCCGAAGTGTACGCTGCGGCAGGAATCAAATTTGATTTCAGCCGGGAGTACATCCGTGAGCTGATGCTATTTGTACGGCAAGAGCTGGCCATTTTGTAAAAACATACCCGCCCCTGGCGGGTTGTCACACCATACATCACTAACCATAACCCCTGGCTACATGGCTGATATTACTTTGGGCGGTGCTCCCGCCCACACTTTGGGTGACCTGCCCGCAGTAGGCTCCCAAGCTCCTGATTTTTCATTGACCAAATCGGATATGTCTCCCGCTGCTTTGGCCGACTACAAAGGCAAAAAAATAGTCATGAACATATTCCCTAGCGTAGATACCGGCGTATGTGCGGCTTCGGTTCGTAAGTTCAACGAGGAAGCGGCCAGTTTGGAAAACACCGTGGTACTGAACATTTCACGCGATTTGCCCTTTGCCCAGGCACGTTTTTGCGGCGCGGAGGGTATCGATAAGGTGGAGATGTTGTCTGACTTCGGTACGGGGCAGTTTGGTAAAGATTACCAATTGACCATCCAGGACGGTGGGTTTGCCAACCTACACTCGCGCGTAGTGATCCTGCTGGATGAAGAAGGAAAGGTGACCTACACGGAGCAAGTGCCAGAAATAGGACAAGCGCCTAACTTTGATGCAGCATTGGCGGCCTTGAAGTAACCTAAACTCGAAAAATTGACGTTATTATAAGCTCAAAGGGTAGGCCCTTTGGGCTTTCTTTATTCCCCCTATTCTTATTCCTGTATGGGATTTCTTCGTTTTCTCTTGCTATCACTCGGCCTTATGGGGTTGCCCTATGCCATGCAGGCACAGCTGATTGAGAAACTGAAGGCGCCCATAAACAAGATGTTTGGCGATAGTACTACGGCCCCGGGAGAGCCTAAGCTGGTAGGGTACCCTACGTTGGCCTATGCCCCGGAAACCCGCTGGGAGATTGGGGCCAGCCTGTTGTACGTGTACCACGCTAAACGCAAGCCAGAAAACAGACTGAGCGAGCTTTCTACCTTTGCCTTCGTCACTCTGGAAAGTCAGTATGGACTGTGGCTAGACCATGCGCTGTATACTGACGAAAACCGCTGGTATTTTCTAGGCCGCGTGCGGGCGCAGAGTTTTCCTCTGCGGTACCATGGCATTGGTACCGAAGCTCCGGCCCAGTTCCAGGCCTATGTGTTTGCCAACCAAATTTGGTGGCGGGAAAGAATCCTGCGCCGTATGGGGGAGGGCAACTGGTTTGTAGGCCTGGATGCAGACGCACAAAGCCTATGGAACGTGGATTTTTTCTGGGATCCTGAGGTTGCTCAACAAGTCTTGCCTTTAGGCAATGCAGGCTCCTTCAATCTGGGGCTGGGGCCCAGTTTGGTATATGACAACCGGGAGAACGTACTGAATGTGCGCCGGGGAGTGTATGGCGTTGCTAGTGGATTGATGTACCGGCCAGCCTGGGGAAGCCAGTTCAGTTTTTCTCAGTTTTTTACCGAAGTCAGAGGTTTTTACCCGATAAATGAGCGGCAGGTCTTGGCGGGTCAGGTTCAAGGGGTGTTCAATGACGGCGATGTGCCCTTTAACCAGCTTTCTCTGATGGGTGGGGAAAGCCTAATGAGGGGCTATTACCTGGGCCGCTACCGCGACCGCCAAATGTTGGCTGCGCAGGTAGAATACCGCTGGTTGCCTTTTGACCTACCCTTTACTGATAGGCTTGGGGCGGCGGTTTTCCTGGGTGTAGGTACCGTAGCGCCCACGGTATCAGATCTGATCCACGTGCCCTGGCAACTAGCAGGCGGCGGGGGCCTGCGCTTCCTCATCTTCCCAGACAAAGACATCTATACCCGTTTTGACGTCGGGTTTACCCGCGAAGGCCCCGGATACTATTTATATATAGGTGAGGCTTTTTAGCCCCTTAGGTTAGGTATCAGGGTAGGAAATCAAAAACGGAGGAAGGTCACTGCAAGGACCTCCGGCAATGAACCTTACACCTAGCCTATAGGTTCTATCACCACCAATGCATATCCTCACATGAATCACGTGATTATCCTAGGAGGAGGGCTCACCGGTTTGAGCCTTGCTCATTTGCTGGAAGACCAAGGTATCGACTACTTGCTATTGGAGGCCCGTGACCGTTTAGGCGGGCGCATTCTTACCGAAACACCCAGGGAGACTCCCTTGGAAATGGGGGCTACCTGGCACTGGCAGTACCATACACACGTGCGCCAATGGCTAGATCGTTTGGGCCTTGGGCGGTTTCCGCAATACCAAACGGGCCTGGCCCGGTACGAGGCTACCCGGCATCAGCCAGCGGTAAGCTTTGAAATACCCCCTCAAGACCCCAGTTTCCGGATAGTGGGAGGCAGCCAGCAGCTGATCAATGGCCTTGCGGCAAAACTCAAGGGTAGCAACATCCTGCTGAATACGGTAGTAAGGGCCCTGGAAAAACATAGCGACCTTTGGAAGGTGACCACGGGTACGGGGGAAGCTTTTGAAGCGCAGCAAGTAGTTTCTACACTACCCCCGCTGCTGTTTGACCAAACGATTGAAGTAACCCCCAACCTGCCGGACCAGCTTACGGAGGTCATGCAGAGTACCCATACCTGGATGGGGGACTCCATCAAATATGCAGTAGAATACCCTACGGCCTTCTGGCGGGAGCAGGGGTGGGCGGGAGCAGGATTTAGCCAGGTAGGCCCCGCTACCGAAGTACATGACCATACCAGTGCCGAAGCCACGGGCTTTGCTTTGAAAGGATTTCTATCCCCAGGCATTCGGGCGTTGCCCCGGGAGCAATGGGAGAACGCCTTGGTGGACCAGCTGGCTCATCTGTACGGAGAGGAGGCCAGGAACCACGTGGGTGTGCACTTGTACGATTGGAGCCAGGAGCCCTATACCTATCAAGAGGGGCCTGAACTCATGCCCCACCATAACCAAGGCCACAGGGTATACCAACAAGGCTTTGCCGAGGGCACTCTCTGGATAGCCGGTACCGAAACCTCACCACATTATGGAGGATATCTGGAAGGAGCCTTATTCTCAGCGCATTGGGTAGCTCAGAAATTAGCCCTGAGTAGTTATGCACCCACCGAGTGAGAAAATCAAGGGCTGTTGAAACACTTTCTGATTTTTCAGATTTTCCTAAGGGGGACCGATTATAAAATAAGGTTCATTGATTCGAACTTTTTATAAAAGCTATCGTTGTTGATAGCAATACTATCATTTTTGATTAACCCACACCCATGACCCAGGATTGTATCCAAGGTATACTGAAGGAGTTTTTGGAATGGAAGGGAGAAATACATGAAGGAGGGACCCATTTTCCGGGTCCTTCCTTGGTGTATGAGTCTAACCAGATTCCCCGCGCCATCCAGGATCTCTCTTATGAAGCAGACCAGGCAGGATTCACCTTTGTGGAACATGCCATACATGAGAAGGAGTTAGACCTGTTTCTGGAACGGCTGGAGGTCCCTGCATTGTTCTTAGAAGATGTAGAGGGCAATCTGGTGCCTTGGGTCATTCGGCGGAAAGGGAAAGAGCAAATGGCTGGTCGGGTAGACAAGCTGGCTTGTACTTACCAGGCCACTTGGCCGTTGGGCAATATGGGGCTGGCTCGGAATGAAGATGGCCTCATTCGCATGTGGCTGGGCTTTCCGCAAGATAGCCTGGTGAGTGGCTCAGGCCCGGGCGATGAACCCAAGCTGGGAAAGAAGCTTTCTCCCGTACGCCGCTTGTTCCGCCTGCTGGCGATGGAAAAGCGGGACATCGTAGTCTTGTACGTCTACGCGGCCATCATTGGTTTGGTCAACCTTATGTTGCCTCTGGGCATACAAGCAACCATTGGGTTGGTATCAGGTGGGGTGTTTTTGAGCAGTATAGTAGTGCTCATAGGCATTGTGATTGCCACGGTGCTATTAGCCGGGCTACTCCAAATCATGCAGATCAGCATTGTGGAACACTTGCAAAGGCGGGTGTTTGCCAAGGCGGCTTTTGAATTTACCCACCGGATACCGCGGATGAAGTTGGAAGCGATCTTCCAAACACACGCTCCTGAGCTGGTCAATCGTTTCTTTGATGTCATGACCATCCAAAAGGGTATTCCCAAGTTACTGATAGACCTCTCTTCGGCAGCCCTGCAAATTCTCTTTAGCCTGATT
>JBCBHI010000236.1:0-6985 GCA_038525885.1 Bacteroidota bacterium | reverse complement strand
TTGGTTTTTTTGGAGTACCAAATAGGGCTGAGCCCCTGGTTCGGTTCTATTTCTGCCGCCTTACCCAGGGTTTGCCCAGAGGGTGAAGGCCACAAAAACTCCCAGCGATAAGCACATTTGAAATGACAAAGAAGCATACGAAATCTACCCCCAACCCACTGGGGGAGTGGGCTGCATGGACAGAGCATGGAGATTACCAAAGGCTAGCGCAGCTTATACGCAAACCCCACCCCCGGCATGCCACGGAACGCTATACTGCGGACTATGTAAGAAAGGTTTTGCTGGGGCTCCGGAGCAATGCTATGATTTTGAACACGGCCAAGAAATACTTGAAACAGAAAAAGCAGCTGATGGAGCGAATGTCAAAGTAAACCGATGCTCTGTTAACCTGAGTTCGGGTTAAAGGGTGTTTTAATACATTGATTTGTAGTGATTTAAGATTCCTGCGTAAGCGATAGAGGCTTTGTTTGAGCCCGAATTGGCCACCCGTCAGGGTGTTTAGCGGCAGCTGGCGAGTGCCGAAAGCGCGACCCAAGCCCAAAGCCCGCAATAGCGGGCGACGGCGTGGGATACGCCCCAATCTTATCCTGGATTCAAGTTGTTACCCATTTCTTGTCGCAGACTCAACCGGAATTTTCCAATAGGTGAAGCCTATAGGGGCTAAGCCCAATTAGTATCAGAACCGATTTAACCAAACTAATATGACACTTACACTTATTCCTCTGGATCAGGTGGAAAACCACCCCTTGGTCCAGACGCTTTTTAGCCACCTGCATCTCAGGACCTTTCCTTTCTTCAGCCGGATAGAGGAACACCAGCCCTGGGCCCACACTACGGATACGCGCGCCTATACGGTGTATACCCAAAAGATGGACATCCGGGTGGGGCTGTCTGTCTTTCGGTCTGCGTATCTCAAGGTTATGCTTTGGAATACGGGTGGGGAGGACTTCCCCCGGCGGTCGGTAGTTGCTGACGAGGATTCTCCCTTGATACCCGGCTGATATGGAGTACCCTAGAATTTCGAAAGAATACTGGTGGGAAGCCCTGGACCGTCTGGACCTAATTCGGTTTGCGACCAATGCCCCGGAGCCGCTTCGGTTTCAGGCCGAGCTCCTAATTTTGGAAGTGCTAAAGCTAAAGGCGGAAGAACCTACTACGCTGGGCGAGTCCGAATTTATGACCGCCCACCTGGTGTTGGTCATGGAGTTTATGGACCTCATGCGGAAGGATTTGCATAGGCCCAACTGGCGTACGGGCTTTTTTCGGCTGTTTAGTCCTGCTGGGTCCTCGCCGGTTCGGCATGAACTGGAGTTTCCTTTCCACGGTGAGGAACACGAAGAGGCCTTGCGATTGGAGATTTACCGGCGCCTGCAGCAGTTTTTGCAGGGCGACCACGTAACCCGGTTGCCTAATCTGGTGATAGCCAAGGTAGTCCCTGACTTGCGCCGAAGAACTACTACTGAAGATGGGAGCCGCTGGCCGCTGCGGCTGTTCGAGGTCCTGATCAGAGAATGTCCCCATTGGAACCTGGCGTACATGGTTTTGGGGATTGGACGGCCCTTTCTCACTGGGGCCCAAAAGGAATTTGAGCGGGACATTGAGATTCCGCTGGCCGACCTGTACGCGGACCTCCGTCAAGCCTCCTCCCAGGCTGTTCAGGCCGCAGATGTGGAGATTTTGGCCAGACTCTATACCCCGAAAGTCAACCGGGTGCGGGTATTGCAAGAGGTGGTGGCAAGCTATCTCAATCTGGCACTGAGCATTTTGCTAGATGATAACACCATCTTGACTGACCCGCAAGGTAGGGTGAGGAATGAACAGGCCTTGCTGGAAAGAGTAACTACCTCAGAACCCAACGGGCGAATAGGCAAAAGGCGAAGGGCAGGCTGATCTGTGGATGGCTGGGGAGGATCCCTTCAAAGGGTATCGGATAGCAAGGACATACTCTCTAAAATGAAAGAAGGTAGCCCCCATTCAGGAAGCTACCTTCTTCACAAAACGATTTGTATGTATCGCTTACTTATTCTTTCGAAGCAGAAGTAGTAACGGTACCGTTGCTAGTGCCTTGCGCTTGTAGCTGAGCTTCCAGCATCAACAAACGGCTCTCCATTTTCTGCAAAGTAGATTGCTGCTGTTGCAACAAACCATCTTGTTGGTCAAGACGAGCTTCCTGCTGAGCAATGTAGTCAGTGTGCAGTTGGTTTTCTGCGCTCAACTCTTGGATAGCTTTTACCAAAGGCACTACAAATTCTGCATAACGGATTCCCCACATGCTCTGGCTTTCATCTTCAGGTACCTGAACTCCGCTAAAGTCGTATCCGATAGCGTCTGCAGCCGCTTTCACTTCCTGGGCGATGAAACCAGTGTAGCTCATCTCGCTTTTCTCAGCGGTGGCCTCGTCCATACCTGTTTGGCCCAACTTGGCTTTCATGCCCAGTACGTCGTAGTTGTAAGTAACGGGGCGGAGTTGCTTTACAAAGTCAAGACCCGGTACATTCTCCTCTACATTTTGTTTCATACGGCCGTCAGATGTAGCGGTCCAGTTAGTAGTACCCCCGATGCTGGTGGTGGTAGCATTACCGATGAATACGGTGTTGTCCGTAGAAACAGAAGCTTGGTAACCAATAGCCACAGAATTGGTAGCGGTAGCTGCGGCCTCACCTCCAATTACCACCGACTGATTTCCGGTGATGGATGAAGAAGCACCAATTGCTACTGCGTATTCGCTGTTATTCACCGCCTGGTATCCCAAGGCAAGCGAGTGGTTCTCGTTTACGTCTGCCTGGTAACCAATCGCGATGGAGTATTGGGCTGCAGAAGGAATGGTGAAGTCATAACCGATGGCTACGGCTCCGGTAGCGCGAGTATCGCTGCTTTGCCCGATAGTAACAGAATACTGACCATCCAGGAATTGCAAGTAGCCAATACCAATTACGTCGTTGTTACTAGGAGTAATGTCTGCACCAATGAAAGTACACCGGCTGCGGTTGGTATTGTCAAAGTCGGAGAACGCACCCATACCCACGTTATCTTGTCCTTCCCGGTTGGAGAACCCAGCCTGGAAGCCTACATACGAGTTTCTATTCGCATTGGTAGTAGAGTTGGTTCGGTTATTATCCCAGCCGGACATACCCCCTACAAAGGTGTTGTAGTCGGCCCACTCAGTAGCTACCCCAGAGGCGGCACCTACCATTACATTCCAACGACCATCACCGTTGTCAATTCCAGCTGAATCACCCAAGGCGGTATTGTGGTCACCATCATCTACATCAGAAAGGCTTTCTTCCCCACATCCGGTGTTCCGGTAGCCTACATCAGAGCTAATTCCAGCTTCGTTACCGATGAAGGTTTGTTTGTACCCGGTGGTGTTGCTGAGGCCAGCATCTTCTCCCACAAAGGTATTCTCGTACCCGGTGGTGTTGTTGGCTCCTGCTTCCTCCCCAATGAAGGTATTGTCATAACCAGAGGTGTTGAATTCCCCTGCCTCAGAACCTACAAAGGTGTTATCACCAGCGTTGGTCATGGTGTAACCCGCTTGCCAACCAATTACGGTGTTGTCAAAGCCGGTAGTCATGTTGTAACCCGCCTGGTACCCGATGATCACACTTTCTGAGCTGGTTCTGGACCGACCCGCCTGGTACCCGATCATTACGTTCTGTGAACCTGAGGTTAGGCTAGATCCTGTACTATCTCCGTAGAGAGTGTTAAAGTCACCCGAGGAGATGTTCACCCCGGATCCGGTTCCGGAGGTTTCGTTAAGCGTTTGTGCCTGAAGGGCACTTACGGAAAGTAAGCTACCAAGAAAGGCTAAGTAAGCAGTGCGCCGCAGTTGTGACATGATTATTGTTTTTTGGGTACTTATGCTATGTAGGTGCAGAGGTTAAGCATCCGCCCGTTTTATTTCTATGGTAAAGAAAATGATTCCTATCGACTTTTCCCTATCCTCGGGGGGATACATTCGGTTGGCAAAGGCCACCAGACTGTCAACAAACTGTTTCAGTGTGCTATTATATAGTTAGTTGCTGAAATGTCCCCCGTATTAGTGCCTATGCAGTTGGGGTTTGGCGAACTAGGTTCCGGGAGGTGATTAGGATAGGAAGCAGGGTAGATGCAAGTAGCCAAGGCATGGGGTGTCCAGCTCACTAACCATCGTCATTTAGACGGTAGGTTAGCGAATCCGGTTCCGAATTGGTATTTTCGCCTCGGACATAAGTAAACGACGGAACAACTTGCCAACATTCGCTGATTTTAATCTAACCCCAAGTCTGGCAGACGGGTTAGACGCTATGGGATTTACCACTCCCACTCCCATCCAAGAACAAGCCATTCCTATCATTCTCAGTAAAAGTGACCTTATCGGTTGCGCCCAAACGGGCACCGGGAAAACCGCTGCATTTCTGCTTCCCTTGCTGCACTTGCTCACTGAGGCCAATGCAGGATCTGAAGAAGAGACTCCTAAAATAAAGGCGCTGGTTTTGGTGCCTACCCGGGAACTAGCTGGACAGATAGACCAAGCCATGGAGGGCTTCTCCTACTTCACTCCTGTGAGTAATCTGGCTATTTATGGTGGAGGCGACGGAGCAGGTTTTGAACGGGAGAAAATGGCCCTAACGGGTGGTTCTGACGTGGTAGTGGCTACCCCAGGTAAGATGCTCCAGCACTTGCGCATGGGCTACGTGGACTTCAGCCATTTACAGTTTCTCATCCTGGATGAGGCCGACCGCATGCTGGATATGGGCTTCGTGGAGGATATCCGTCAGATCATTAGCCATTGCCCTAAGGAACGGCAAACGTTGTTCTTCTCGGCAACTATGCCTCCCAAAATCCGTGAGTTGGCCAAAGAAATTCTAATTGATCCGCAGGAGATCAATATTGCTATCTCCAAGCCGTCCGAGAAAATCACCCAAGCGGCCTTTTCTGTGCCCACCGGGCTCAAGGTGGAATTGATTAAGTACCTCCTATCTGTCAAGTCGGTACCCAACTGCATCATATTTTGTAGTACCAAGAAGTCGACCAAAGATCTGGAGCGGGAGCTCAATGGTCTGGGCATCAAAGCCACGGCTATGCATTCCGATTTGGAACAAGTAGACCGGGAGAAGGCCTTGCTTCAATTCAAGAGTGGGGAGTATACGGTACTGGTAGCCACCGATATTATGGCCCGGGGAATTGACATCAAAGGGGTAGCCCTGGTGATCAATTTTGAAGTGCCCAGGGATGCGGAAGACTACGTACACCGCATTGGCCGTACAGCCCGGGCAGATGCCCGTGGGGTGGCCTTTACCTTGGTGGCCCCAGACGAGCAGCGCGATCTGTACAAGATTGAATCTCTGATTGAGATGGAGATTCAAAAAGTGGCCATACCGCAGGAAATAGGGGATAGCCCTCCCTTTGATGAAGGTAACCGCCGTCGTGGTGGTGGTGGCCGTGGAGGCAACCGTGGCCGCGGTGGTGGCAACTTCCGTGGTGGTGGTGGCCGAGGCCGCTCAGGTGGCGGTGGTGGCCGTGGGCGAAAACCCGCAGGCAACCGCAGATAATCCATG
Organism: Bacteroidota bacterium; assembly: GCA_038525885.1. Classification (GTDB taxonomy): domain Bacteria; phylum Bacteroidota; class Bacteroidia; order Cytophagales; family Cyclobacteriaceae; genus DMST01. The sequence continues at coordinate 1,445 of JBCBHI010000236.1, read as the reverse complement.
GCCTTGTTTAGCCAGCGGCGGATGATCCGCCTCATTAACTGGTATGCTCCTTATTTCTTCTCGGGCATTCGCATGGCCTACCAAAGCCCTGATGGCCTTACCTACCGGGTGAAATTGCGCCAGCGGTTTTACAACCGAAACCTCTTCGGTACCCACTTTGGCGGTTCACTTTATGCCATGTGCGATCCCTGGTTTGTGTTTATCCTGCTGGCTGGCCTGGGCAAGGGCTATATAGTTTGGGACAAAGCCGCCACTATTCGATTTCGCAAGCCTGGCAAGGGTACCGTTACGGCAGAGTTCTCTCTCACCCCCGAACAAATTGCTGAGATTAAGACCCAGGTAGACGCGGGCCAAAAGGACTTTGTGTTTCACGCTCAGGTGCTCAATGCAGCGGGCGAAATAGTGGCTGAAGTAGAGAAAACCGTCTACGCCCGCCCAAAAGGGGAGAAGAAGAATTAAAAGGGATAACCGATTCCTAGGTTGAGGGTGTACGCAGGATTGTTGACAAGAAAGGGTTGGTCGTAGGCATACTCACTAGGAAACCAGCGTGATCCCAAGGGAAAAGCCGGATCGTGCGCCTTAACTCCCACATCCAGCCGGAGAATTAGGAACGAAAAGTCTGCCCGGATACCGGCACCTACTCCCACCGCAAATTCATTCCAGAACCGACTGAAATCGAAGTTGGCACCGGGCCGTACGGTCTCCTCCCGAAATACCCAGGTATTGCCTACGTCTACAAAGATGGCACCGTCGATGAAGTCAAAAATGTTGCGGCGCCATTCCACACTACTGGCAAGCAGTATTTCCCCCTGTTGGTCAAAAAGCAGCTGGATATTGCCCAGGCTGTCCTGCTGACGATAGCTCCCCGGGCCTAGCCGCCGGGGACTCCAAGCGCGAATGCTGTTGCTACCGCCCGCAAAGAAGTATTTCTCGAAAGGCAATTCCGGATTGTCATTGTCGTACGATCCCGCCATGCCAATATTGAAACGATAGGCCAAAACACTGTTGTCCCGCAGGGGGCGGTACCGGATAAAATCCGTATTGAATTTCAGATACTTAAACGTAGCCAGATTGAATGATTCTGGGAAAGCCGTGTTGGGATTCAATAAATTCCAGACGGTACCCCCGGCATCCACCAATACTCGCAGGTAGGCCGTTTGCTGCTCGTGGGTCTTGTTTTTTAAGAAATTGTAGGTGGCAGATATCTGGCTACTGCTCACCAGAGAAGGCTCAAAGGTTCGCCTAAGGTTGTTACCCTGGGCGGCCTGTTCGTCCAGTATTGTTTGGAAGCTCTCCGCTATATCTCGTGTATTGATCAGACTCAGGTCCCACAGGTTGTAGGAGTACCGGGTACCTCGTGTAGTTTCCCAAGTGTACACAAAACCAGCGTTGATGGTGGTTCGGGTGTATTCGGGTCGGTCGTTGAAGGCATAACCAATTTGGGC
>JBCBHI010000235.1:0-7005 GCA_038525885.1 Bacteroidota bacterium | reverse complement strand
GACGAATATGGGGAGCTTGCGATCACGACAGATGCTTCGAAATTCATCAAATAACTTGCCGAGCTGCTCATCGTGAACTTCGATGTTGTCAGAAAAAGGGGCATCGTCTTCGCCTTGGTGCCATAGGATGCCTTTTATTTTGCCATGCCTACGGCCAAGCTTAGCTTTCTCCTTAAAGTTGGATAGAAGGGTGACCCCGCGGAAGGTAGAGTCGCCCAACCATTGGTCTATCCTGGTTCCTCCTACGGCTGTAGGGAGAATTAAGATCGTTACCTCCTCTTCAAGGTTTTCTACGAGCTCGGTACCAAAAGCCAGCCCACAGTCCACTCCAGGCCGATCAGGCTCATAAAAGTGCAGGGGCTGTTCTGCTAGTTTAAAATTGTTGAGAGAATCAATGGTCCATACCCTGGGGTGGGTCTCTCTATCTTCTTCCTCTGCTTGGTCCCGGCCCGCCATATTGGATTGGCCCGCCAAAAGGAAAACCCAAACCTCATCTCCTGGAAGAGTATCCTTAGGAGAACATCCATACCCGCCAAGTACGGAAAACCCAATAACGAGGCGTAGAGTGGTAAGCAAGGAAGTTTTCATAGAGCTAAAAGCAAATCGAAAAAAAGCAATTTAGCTAAAACCCTATTTGAAAATGGAATTTGGCAAAAGCATATGCGCCTTAAAAATAGCTAGTTGAGAATTGTGAGTGGACAATGGGTTAGAATCCCAAAACCAGGAAACTGCCGTTTCTTAGGTTCTCCTTATTGTAGGTGAAGGGTTCAGGACCCTGCCCCTTCATCATCTTGCCGCCGGCAGCTACTACAATGGCTTGCCCGGCCGCGGTGTCCCATTCCATGGTAGGGTTGTGCCGGTAGTAGATATCTGCTTTACCTTCCGCTACCATACAAAACTTAAGCGAGCTACCCCGCTTCAGGCTTTCGGTTACTTGGTACTTAGCAAGTAGTTCCTCTTCCTCGGGGGCAGCATGCGAGGCACTACCCACGGCAATCCGGTTGCCTTCCTGGTTGTTCCGCACCTGAATAGTAACGGGGGCTTCATCACCTGTTTGCTTCCAGGCACCGTCGGCTGAGCCATAATATGTCTCCCCTGTAACAGGAGTATGGATGACCCCCAGTACCGGGGCGTTGTTCTCTACCAGAGCAATGTTTACGGTGAACTGCCCATTGCGCTTGATAAATTCTTTGGTACCATCTAGGGGATCTACGCACCAGAAGGTAGTCCAACTTTGGCGTTCCTCGTAGGGCATATCGCGACCCTCCTCGCTTAGAATTGGGATATCTGGAGTAAGCGCACGAAGGGCGGCATCAATTACCTCATGCGATGCTTTATCAGCAAGGGTGAGCGGGGAGTTGTCGTCTTTAAAGTCTACCACCTTGGAGAAATCCTCGTCATGGTAGATTTCCAATATCTTATCTCCCGCTTTGCGGGCAATCTGGATGATGTCCTGTAGCTGCATAAAAGCCGATGTAATCGTTTGTCTGGGGCAAAACTAGGAAAAACCGGGGGTTATTTAATTCCCCGGGGAATTCGGTTATTTTTGCCCCCTCATTGTAACAAGAGTTGCTTTGGAGCACATCTATCCAATTTTTGACACCTTGGTTCAGCGTCCGGAGAAGGAGACCCTTTTGCAACAGCGGGGCATCGTAATCTGGATGGTAGGCCTTTCAGGATCAGGCAAAAGTACCCTGGCTCGCAGCCTGGAGCAGAACCTACATGCCAAAGGGTATAAAACCATGCTGCTGGACGGGGATAACCTCCGGACAGGCATCAACAATAACTTGGGTTTCTCTGAAGAAGACCGCGCGGAGAACATCCGCCGGGCCGCAGAAACCTCTAAGTTGTTTGCCAGTGCTGGTTTAGTAACCATCTGTTCGCTCATTAGCCCTACGGCTGCCATTCGCCAAATGGCTAAGGAGGTGATAGGTGGTGCGGACTACTTTGAAGTATATGTCAATTGCCCACTGGAAGTGTGCGAGCAGCGTGATGTAAAAGGATTGTACGCCAAAGCCCGGGCAGGAGAGATCAAGAACTTTACGGGCATTGATTCGCCCTTTGAGGGCCCCGAAAACCCTTCCTTAGAGCTCCGTACAGATCTGGAGGACATCCAAGAAAGCCAGCAGAAGTTGCTGGAGACAATCATTCCTAGAATTTCCTATTCATAATCCCAAGCGTATGTCATCGTACAGCTTAACCCACCTGAAACAGTTGGAAGCCGAGGCTATTTTTGTGATGCGGGAGGTAGCATCCCAATTCGAAAAGCCAGTACTCCTGTTTTCTGGTGGTAAAGACTCCATTACCATGGTGAGGCTAGCACAAAAAGCCTTCTGGCCTGCCAAAATTCCCTTCCCTCTGATGCACATTGACACGGGGCACAACTTCCCCGAAACCATCGAGTTTCGCGACAAACTGGTGGAAGAGCTAGGGGTGGAATTGATTGTAGGAAGCGTTCAAGAATCCATCGACCGGGGCACTGCGGTAGAAGAGAAGGGGCCAAACCCAAGCCGGAACAAGCTACAAACTGTGACCCTGCTGGAGTCTTTGGAGCGTCACCAGTTTGATGCGGCCTTTGGCGGTGCCCGCCGTGACGAAGAAAAAGCCCGTGCCAAGGAACGGTTCTTCAGCCACCGTGACGAGTTTGGGCAGTGGGATCCCAAGAACCAACGGCCAGAGCTTTGGAACCTTTTTAATGGTAAGAAGAACATGGGTGAGCATTTCCGCGTGTTCCCATTGAGCAACTGGACGGAGATGGACGTATGGCAATACATCGCTTTGGAAGGGGTGGAAATCCCTGAGATATACTTCTCGCACCAACGCGATGTGGTCAACCGTAACGGCGTGCTGCTGGCTCACTCTGAGTATATCACCGTAATGGACGGCGAGACGGTGGAGAAAAACAAAACGGTACGCTTCCGTACCATTGGTGACATGACCAATACGGGCGCTGTGGAGTCGGGGGCTACTACCCTAGAGGAAATAGTGCAGGAGGTAGCCGCGGCCCGCCAAACAGAACGTGGAAACCGCGCCGACGATAAGCGAAGTGAGGCGGCCATGGAAGACCGCAAAAAAGAAGGGTATTTCTAATTCATCGTCTGACACAGTACAACCATGACCGATCCTACAAATAACATAGATAGCCAAGCCTACCTGGATATGGACCTGCTGCGGTTTACTACCGCAGGGAGTGTAGACGATGGCAAAAGCACCCTCATTGGCCGCCTGCTGTATGATAGCAAAGCGATCTTTGAGGATACCCTGGAGCAGGTAGAGAGTGCCTCCAAAAGAATGGGCGATGCCCAGGTAAACCTGGCCTTGGTAACGGACGGCTTGCGGGCCGAGCGGGAACAAGGAATCACCATTGATGTGGCCTACCGCTACTTTGCTACGCCCAACCGTAAGTTCATCATCGCGGATACTCCAGGGCATATTCAGTATACCCGGAACATGGTTACGGGAGCTTCTACCGCCAACCTGGCCATTATTCTGGTAGATGCCCGCCATGGAGTGGTAGAACAGACCTGCCGCCACGCCTTTATTGCCAGCTTGCTGCAGATCAAGCACCTGGTACTGTGCGTGAACAAAATGGACCTGGTTGATTACCAAGAAGAGACCTTCAATAAGATCAAAGAGGATTTCGAGGATTTCAGCAGTAAACTGGAAATCAATGACATCCGGTATATTCCTATCAGTGCTCTGAATGGGGACAACGTGGTGGAGAAGTCTCAGAACATGGACTGGTATGATGGGGCTACGTTGCTCTATACCTTGGAGAACGTCCACATCAGCTCGGACCTGAACCATGTAGATAGCCGCTTGCCTGTACAGCGGGTTATTCGTCCTCAGTCCAACGATTATCATGACTTCCGCGGCTACGCTGGCCGTATAGAAGGGGGAATCTTCAAACCTGGAGACGAAGTGATTGCTTTACCCTCTGGATTTACCAGCAAGGTGAAGACCATCGAGACGATTGACGGGAAATTGGAAGAGGCTTTCTCGCCTATGAGTGTGGTCATGACCTTGGAGGATGAGATTGATATCAGCCGTGGCGATATGATTGCCAAGCCGAACAATCAGCCGGAGCAAGGACAGGACATCGAATTGATGGTGTGCTGGCTCAATGAAAAGCCTTTGCGCCCAGGCGGCAAGTATGCCATCAAGCATACCCAACGGGACGGCCGGTGTATCGTGAAGGAGATCCGTTACAAGGTGGACATCAACACACTGCATAAAATTGAGGACGACAAAAACATTGGCCTCAATGACATTGCCCGCATCAAGGTTCGCACCACTGTACCCTTGTTCTACGATAGCTACAACCGTAACCGCGGTACAGGCTCCCTCATTCTCATTGATGAGTTTAGCAACGAAACCGTAGGGGCCGGGATGATCATCTGATCTTCTGGATACTTATAAGAGATAAAAAGCAGCCTTTCGGGGCTGCTTTTTTAATTTTGAGCTCTCTCGGAAGGGTTTATTCTGCTGGCTTAAGGATAGTTATGAATCGTGAAGTAAAATCAGATTCGGCAGTGAAACGGATTCCCTTTTCGGACAGTAACCTTTCTAGATCGCGATAGTCAAAGCCAAAGTGGGTGCCCCAACCTGTTCTGGTTTCGGATCGATACTTTCCAATTTTCCCACTGCTGATAAGAGTGCCCAAATACTCGCCTTTCGAAACCTTGCCAGGCAGCTCATTTAAGTTGTAGCCATACCCTAGCTTGGCCAGGTATTTTACCAAGCCGGGCAGCTTCACTTCTATTGGCACCGTGATAATGATAGTACCTCCCGGTTTTGCAAGATCTATGAGGTTTTGCACTCCGTTTTTCAAGTTGCCCACATGTTCCAGTGTTTCGAAACAGGTTACCAAATCATACCTTCCTCTCAGTGCTAAAGGAAGCTCTACATTCAGATCAATAAATGAAAAATGGTGACTGGGGTAGCGCTCACCTGCCTTCTCCAGATTCTCCAAGGTGTGATCCAACCCAGAAACTGTTTCGAAATCAAATTCCTTAGAAAGTAGGTCAGTGATGTATCCATTGCTGCATCCAACGTCTACAAAGTCAATTTTTGGATGGGAAGGCTTTTGCTTACCTACATATTGTACAATAGCCTTGAGTCTTAGCCGGTGAGGTAAATTTTTTAGCCCCTTTTTGCGATAAGTCAAAGAATGGTCAATAGCTGCCATTTTGGTTGAGTTTAAAAATGATGAGAAATTAGCTGATAATAATTAGACCAATATTATTATACAAAAGAGGAGTCGGTTCCCAATTACTCCCAGGCCAAATCCCTTTCATCACATGGAGGTAACACAGTAGATTCTTCCGCACCTGGATAACTGGTAGCTCATTTCTTGTTCTCAGAGCCCAGTTTCAGTTCTATTAATCACCTTAGCTTTAGGGTCAGTGTAGCCAATACAACTATCTTTGCGGACCCAATCCACAGGACGATGAAAGAGAAGATTGAGGCCCTGCTGGGCGAAATCAAGGCCGCGAAAGCGGAAACCGAAGAGCAACTGGAAACGTACCGTCTCCGCTTTATCGGGACAAAAAACGTGGTGAAAGACCTGATGCAAGGCATGCGTGATGTAGCCCCTGAACTCCGTAAGGAAATGGGCCAGTCGCTAAATACCTTGAAAAATGCTGCACAGGACAGATTTCAGGAGTTGGTAGCGGATGTCAATCGCCAAAAATCGGCCGACGAGAGTCAGGATCATGTAGACCTTACGCTCCCCCCGGCGGGCACTCCCTTGGGTGGAGTACATCCTATTCAGGCGATGGAAGACCGCATTATCCAGATATTCTCACGGATGGGTTTCAACGTGGCCGATGGGCCGGAGATTGAGGATGACTTCCACAACTTCACCGCCCTGAATTTCCCGCCCAACCACCCGGCGAGGGAAATGCAGGATACCTTCTTCATCGAGCGCAATCCTGACTGGGTTTTGCGTACGCATACCAGCAACACGCAGATCCGGGTGATGGAGGGGCAGAAGCCACCTATTCGGACTATTTGCCCCGGCCGTGTGTATCGCAATGAGACCGTAACTGCCCGCTCACATTGTTTCTTCCATCAGGTAGAAGGCCTATACGTGGACAAAAATGTGAGCTTCAAGGATTTGAAGGATACCCTGTACCATTTTGCTCGCGAGATGTATGGCAAGGATACCAAGGTGCGGTTCCGTCCGTCGTTTTTCCCTTTCACCGAGCCCAGTGCTGAGATGGACATCTCCTGTTTCATCTGTAACCAAGAGGGCTGCAACGTGTGTAAATACACTGGATGGGTAGAGATATTGGGCTCGGGAATGATAGATCCTAATGTGCTGGAAGCCTGCGGGATTGACCCAGACGTGTACTCGGGATTCGCCTTCGGGATGGGCATAGAGCGCCAGGCCATGCTCAAGTATCAAGTGAACGACCTGCGCTTGTTTTCAGAAAATGACGTTCGGTTCCTCAAACAATTCCAAAGCCTGTAAGCATGAAAGCGCTGGAAGATATCACCACGGTGGGCATTGTAGGGGCAGGTACTATGGGCCTAGGTATTGCCCAAATGGCCGCCCTGGCTGGGTACCAAACCCTGCTGTTTGATGCCAATGCTGAAGCAGTGCCCAAGGCCCTGGCCATCATTGAGAAGAACCTGAACAAGGGGATAGAGAAGGGGAAGGTAACCGAGGAGCAAAAGACTACTGCCCTGGGAAATCTTTCGGCCGTGACGGCTCTGGAAGAGGTGAAGGCCGACCTAGTAGTAGAAGCCATTGTGGAGCGTTTGGAGGTGAAACACGCGGTGTTTCAAACCTTGGAGGCCAACAATGCAGTGGATGCAATTTTGGCTACCAATACCTCCAGTATCCCCATCACCCAAATAGGGGCCGCCCTGCAACATCCCGAACGCCTGATCGGGATGCACTTTTTCAATCCCGCGCACATCATGAAGCTAGTGGAGGTGATATTGGGTGCCGCCACCGACCCGGAATTGGGCGAGGTGATCAAGGCCGTTGCCCGGAAG
>JBCBHI010000234.1:0-7033 GCA_038525885.1 Bacteroidota bacterium | reverse complement strand
AGACCTAATACCAAGAAAAGATTCCACAGAAACATGGATTGGCTAACGCTTTCTGTGAATCGGTCGGGCTTGAATTGACCGATTTCAGGCTGGTAGATCATGCAAACTACCGTGAGTATCATGAAGAGGAGGTACCAGATTTGAGTGTTTCTTTTTCCTTGGGTAAGGGTGGAACCTAGCAAGCCCATGAGTGACCAAAGCATGACAAAACCCGAAGGGACAAAACCGCCCAATACCGTTTGCAGCCAAAACGGTAGCACGATACTGATCGCAATCTGAAAGTTGGTGGTTAGTTTGAGTTTAAGATGAAGCTTATAGGCCAAAATGTTGGCAACAGAAGCAAGGGTGCATCCCAAGGGTATTAAGGCAATGGAATACAGGGAATATCTAATACAGAGAATACCCCAGATGACGCACCATAGCATCATCATGATAGTGAGGGCTATGAAATTAAATTTCCTGGAGGAGACTTCTGTTGAATCATTGGGTTCGTGCCCCCAACGGTGTATTCTATAGTTCCACCGCTTTATCAGGAATTTGACCGATGGCGGTAGAATGTCTCGCTTCATGGATGAGTATTAGGCTGTTATACTTTGAGTTAGGTTTCGAATGAAGCTGAATTGATCGAAGAAAAATTCAATTTCTAGTGAGAGGCTTGCTCTGGGGGCGAATCTACATTTCCTAGGGGTTTCTGAGGTAAAGTATTCTTGTTTTTTGTGTAATTGGTTGATAGGTAGTGCTTTAGTTTTAAGTGTAATTGCTGGTTGGGTGTTGATAACCCCCCAATTATAGTGCTTTAGCAGAGCAAGAGAACATTATGATGCATGCTCCTGAATTGAAATAGTAATAGTTCTTCTTGCTCCAGTTATGTGGCAAATTCCTACCAGGTTTTCGTTTGTAGGAATCAGCGTTGGCCCTTAACCGTAGGTATGGGGACGGTAGTTCTCCCGGCTTCAATAAACCGCATGAGAAAGAACGTGAGTAAGCCCATGATTGCGAACCCGAATACCATAGGGGCTGATGATCCATCATATGCTTGACCAATAATGATGCTGAAGGGAAAGGCAATTAACGTACCCATGGCGGATACCACCGAGGCACCGATCCCGGCAATGTGCCCCATCGGTTCCATGGCCAGTGAGTTGAGGTTGCCAAACATAATGCCCACGCAAAACAAGGTAGCAAACAGGTAAGGCATCAAGACCCACAAGTCTGGGTGGCGGTTAATGAACAGGAGATAGGCTAGGAACCCGAAGGCCAACAAGGTCATGGCGCTTACCGACAGCTGGCTTAATCGCTGCATGCCCAGGCGTTCTACCAGTCGGCTATTGACGAAGGAGGCGCTGCCAATAAAGAGGGCTAGCATAGCAAAGTACCCGGCAAAAGCCTCGCCCAAGCCATACTGGCGCATCAGTATGGGCTCAATGGAGGTTAGAAAGCCCAAGAAGGCGCCGGAGATAAGACCTGCTGTAACGGTGTACCCTAATGCAACCCGACTGCTGAAGATCTCCTTTAAGGCAAAACCAATGGTACCCCAACGCAGGGGCTTGCGGTCCTCCGGGGTGAGCGTTTCCGGCTGGCGTAGCCCAAACCACCCGCCAGCTATCAAGCCAATGCCTATGAATACCAGGAAAATGGCCCGCCAGTCTGCCAGGTACATAATGCCTTGGCCCAGGGCAGGCGCTACCGTGGGAATCATGATGAAAACCATCATGACGTAGGACATGATTTTGGCCATCTTATTACCTGCGTACTGATCTCGCACCAAGGCTAGCACCACAACCCTAGGGCCGGAAACCCCAAAGCCCTGCAATACCCGGCCTACCAGTAAGAGGTATAGGGAGGGCGCGGACCAGGAAATAAGGCAACCCACGATGAAAATGACCAAACCGAAATAGACCGTGGGTTTACGCCCGTAGCTATCCGAAAGGGTGCCAAATACAGCCTGGCCTACAGACATGCCTAGGAATATCATGCTTATGACCAGCTGCGGGGCGTTCGGGTCGGCCACCTGTAGGTCCTCCCCGATTATTGACAGGGCTGGTAACATAGCATCGATGGAGAGTGCTACCAAGGAGGTGAGCACAGCCATCATGGGAATGAACTCGCTGAGTTTCAGCGTAGGTTTGGTGGCTACTTGGGACACGAAAGTGCAGTCAGAATGAGAGATACCCTACAACTCCATAGGAAGGTTTTCAGTTTCCTGTTTCTTCCTGAATCGAGTGGGCAGTTTAGGGTTTTGCGATCAGAAATGTAAGCTGTTTTCCCTCATTGTGAATTTGCGATCGCATGATTGGGCCCCTTGGCTGTATCTTGATCGAGCACAGACAAACAAACCCTATGCAACCTCGCTTTCAATCCATAATCGATACCATTCGCCGTCAGGTCTTTAAGCAATCCGGCTCGGTGGATATCCCATTGCGGGAGGCTATCGCCCGTCGTGTACAGCAACACGTAGAAGGTAAGGCATCCGAGCCACCCCCTGAAGGCTTGTCGCCGCATATGCTTCAGTTTATCGATAAGCTGGCGGCCAATGCCTACAAGGTAGTAGACCGGGATTTTGACCACCTGTATGCCGAAGGGTATAATCAGGATCAGATTTTTGAAATTTCGGTAGTAGCAGCTACTGCCGCTGGCCTGGGTAGGCTAGATCATAGTTTGAACCTTTTAAACACCGTAGAGACATGAGACTATCGGTAATTGAATCTTCTTTGAAATTCCATCAGCGAATTATAGTCTTCTTCATCAAGCGGAAATTCGGTGTTTTTCCAGGGCCTATTGCCGTGATGACCTACCGCAAGCGTTGGTTTGGGGCGCATTATGCGAAGTGGCTCAATGAGACCATGCACAAGAGTGAGCACTGGACCCGGGTAGAAATGGAGTTGATGGCCACCTATGTTTCTCGGGCCAATGCCTGTAGCTATTGCCACAGTATTCATGAGCGCATAGCCAATGTAGGTGCCGGAGCCGACCTGGTGGAGCAGGTGATGAATAACCTGGAGGCAGCGCCCATCTCAGCTCAGCTGAAAGCCCTGCTACCTTTTCTGGAAAAAATCACCAAGCACCCCGACGCCGTAAGTAAAGAGGATTTTGCGACCATGCTCAATGAGGGCTTGTCTCATGACGCCATTGAGGAGGCCTTACACATAATGGCATCCTTCAATATCATCAATCGGCTGATGGATGCTTTTGGCTACGAGCCCATTTCCGAACGGGGAAATCCCGCAGCATTCATTTGGAAGCAGGGGTATGGTATCACTTCCCTTCCGGGTTGATGCCGCTTTTCCTCAAAAGCTGAATGCTCACGATGGGGAAGCTAGTGCTGCCCCAGCAAAGTTTGTTGGAAATCCGAAAACCGACGGCGGGCAATCTCAATTTTGGTGCCGTTAGAGAGGGTGGCCGTATAGCCACCTTCTGAGGTAATGTGGCGCACATACCGGAGCTGCACCAAATGGGCATGGTGACACCTGAAAAAGTCTTGAGGATTGAGCTGCTCTTCCCAGTGCTTTAGGTTGTGAGAGGAGGTGTACTGCGTTCCTTGGCTGGTGTGGATTTTGGTGTAGCCACCATCTGCACCTATGTGCATGATCTCTACCACCGGTACTAGCTCCAGGCCTGTCTTTTGGGGTACGGCCAGTCGCTCTGGGTAGTGAATGGATAGTGCCTCCGGAGCTGTCGTTTGAGGCTGGCGATGGCGAATGTCCTCCAAAGTGGTTTGGAGGTCGTCTAGGTCGATGGGCTTAAGCAAATAGTCGAAGGCTCGCTGCTTTATGGCCCTCAGCGCATACTCCTCATGCCCGGTGGTGTATATCACTTCAAAATTCCTGCGTCCGAATTTTTCTAGTAAATCAACCCCCAGGCCGTCTGGCAACTGAATGTCTAGAAATACCAGATCGGGTTGTTGTTTCAAAATAGCTTCTCGGCCCTCCGCTACATTCCCAGCTGTGTCTACTACTTTAACCCACGGGAAATAATTGTCCAGTAAGAACTTAAGAGCCGTAAGGGCCTTTTCATCATCATCAATGATTAGCGTGCGCATGCATCCCGACAGTTAATAGCTAGGCTAACTTGTGTATTTTTAGTTCCACTGGCAAGTGGCTTATAGATTTGACTATAGAAAGACTGGGGAAATTTATCTGGATAGGTTGTTAGAGAAAGCCTTAAGGTTGGTATACGATTTCAGCTGGATAAGTAAGGACATTCCGTACACTCCTACTTTACCTTCTTGGGTCGATAAATATTTATAGAGCCGCTCTAACTTTCTAGTGCCCAAGGATTCTTCCTCGTCATGTACATCACAAGCCTTATAGCCTGAGGCTAAAATGGCTTGTGCTTTCTCCTTGCCAAATTGCCTAGAAAGGATCATCTCCGCATAGGGCAAATCTGGCGGATGAGAGAGATGATTAATGATACTTTCTTTGATTGACATGTCTAAAAATGGACCCAGATATTATTCCTCAAATATATGAAAAATTACATAAGCGCTAAAGAGGTGTGGATAAATGAAATAGCTGTTTAGCTTGTTTTTGCAATATTAAGACCTGTTTTTTAAGGATGATTGTCGGAATGCGCTAAGAATATTACATGAATTATTCGATAGTATGTTTTGTGATTTTTGAGGAGTATTGGGCTGGTTTTTGAATAATTTCAAGATTTGAGTAGGATTGATCTGATAGGTTAATGCCAGGCATGTGGACTAAAGAATATTGGAAAACCCAGCGGATTCTGAAAACGAAAAGAGTGCTACGAAAATATACAGTGATGCGCTCAGGTGATTACACCCGCTTTGTAATTCTGGGCGCCCCAAGGGTTGGATCTACTTTATTACACACCTATCTCAACTCCCATCCCCATGTTTATTCTGAAGGGGAAAAGCCGCGTGAATTGATTCAACATGGCAGGCCTTGCCTATTGCAAAGGGATGTCTTTCAGAGGATGCCAAATCATACCGGGGCCGTAGGCTGTAAGCTATTCTATAGTTACCTGAAGGATCCGCCCTACCAGTCATTAATGACTGAGCTGGTCAACGATCCTGAAATTTTGGTTCTACATCTTACCAGAAGGGATCGGTTGCGCGCCTACGTTTCGGAACTAAGGGCCAGGGATACAGGGAATTGGAATGATAGGAAGAGACCTACTCAGGACCAGCCCAAATTACAATTGGAAGAACCGGGCTTCCGAACTTACCAACAAGATTTGGAGAGCAGCCAGGCCTGGCTGAATGCAGAACTCGGCCAGCATAGGGTGTATGAGGTGGAATATGAGGAGATGGTGGCTAGGCCGGAACAAGTTTTGGCAGGAATACAGGACGCACTAAGAGTACGCCCAAGAAAGTTGTTTTCACTTTTGGTTCGGCAGAACCCGCAGCCCCTTGAGAATTGGGTTGCTAATGCAGCAGAGGCCAGAACATGGTTTCCAGAGCCGGTGCATCACTAGGTTTGGAATGACCTTTGCCCGTATCTTTGGCATTATGCCAATACCGAATTGTATGCGAGTTCTATTGCTGTCTCTATTTCTACTATCACAAGGTATCCTTGCTGTGGCTCAACCGGTAATTGTGGGGGCCGAAAGGACCCGCATCTGGAAACCTCTGGTGCGGGGTCAAAAGGTGGGCTTGGTGGTAAACCCCACCAGTAGGGTGGGGGATCAGCATTTGGTAGACCGGATGCTGGCAGAAGGCGTGGAGGTAGTGAAGGTCTTTGCGCCGGAGCATGGCTTCCGGGGTGAGGCGGATGCCGGGGCTAAGATAGAGGACGGTACTGATCCGAGTACGGGCTTACCCATCGTGTCTTTATATGGGCGCAATAAGAAGCCTTCGGCAGAAATGCTGGCCGACTTAGATGTGGTGGTTTTTGATATTCAGGATGTGGGAGCGCGCTTTTATACCTACATCAGTACCATGCACTATGTGATGGAGGCCTGCGCAGAAAACGGGAAGCGTATGGTGGTATTGGATCGGCCAAACCCCAATGGAGACTATGTAGATGGCCCGGTTCGTCACCCGGCCTACCAGAGTTTTGTAGCTATGCACCCCATTCCGGTGGTACATGGGCTTACCGTAGGGGAGCTGGCTCAGATGATCAACGGTGAAGGCTGGTTGGCTGATTCCCGGGTTTGCGACCTCACGGTGGTGCAACTAGAAGGGTGGGACCATGCTCAGCCTTACCGCTTGCCAGTAGCACCATCGCCCAATTTGCCCAACCAGCAGAGCATCCGGTGGTATCCCTCGCTGTGCCTGCTAGAGGGTACCCCCATCAGTGTAGGGCGCGGTACGGCCTGGCCTTTTCAGGTAGCAGGCTTTCCTTCTCACACTTACGGCGATTTTACTTTCCGGCCTGTTAGTGTGCCCGGTAAGGCTACGTACCCTAAGCATCAGAACCTAACCTGCTACGGTATGGACCTGCGAGAAGAGGAATCTCCTGGGGCGTTTTCCCTTCGCATTGTAATGGATATGTACCAGAAAACCCCTGTGGCTGAGCGGGACGCTTTCTTCGAGCCGTTTTTTACCACCTTGGCGGGCACTCCAGAGCTAGCGGAACAGATTTCGGCTAATTTTTCTGAGGAAGAGATACGCTGGAGTTGGAAGGCGGACCTGGATGCCTATAAGGTGATGCGTAAGCAGTACCTGCTGTATCCTGATTTTGAGGAGTAACCTTTGGTTTGTCTTGCCTAATCATTGACGAAGATGCATGCATTATCCGCCGTGCCTACGGCACTGGAAAGAAACACCCTCTGGTACATCGGCTTGAAAGCCGATGCTACAATTGCTTCGTCGCTACGCGACTGAAAAGAGTTTGGGGTGGATGGCCTTCCTAGGCATCCGAAAACTCCTTTTTTTTGTCTTTTTCTCACTTTTTTCAATAAAATTCTCTGCTTTCTCTGTGTCTACTCCGCGCCCTCTGTGTTCCTCATTTTGAGTAGCCAGGCGGTTATTGCCCAAAGAGGTAAGGTCCACTCTTTTTGAAGAGAAAGAAGTTAGAATGTAATCCTCCACCTTTCATAATAGGAATGCGATAATCTTGTTATTTTGGAA
>JBCBHI010000233.1:0-7035 GCA_038525885.1 Bacteroidota bacterium | reverse complement strand
GCCGTAGGGACTAACGGCCCCTTGAGCGATTCCATTTTTATTTCATCTAGCCGGATTCTTTCCTGTTGGCTTTTGTGTGAAATAAAAATGGAATCGCTCAAGGGGCCGTTAGTCCCTACGGCGTGTATGTCCAGTATGGGCTGGCCTAGCAGAGAAACTACTTGGGGGATCACTTGTCGTAGCTGAAACGGAGTAACGGGCTTGGGGAGGTAGAATTTGTATTTGATAGAATTGAGTCGGCGCAGCGTGGGTTCATGCTTTACCTCGGATAAAAAAACGATGGCACATGCATGCCGAAACTGAATTTCACGGGCCGTATCAATCCCGTCCATATCGCCTGCCAGCTGAATGTCCATCAGAATAAGGTGGGGCTTCGTGCTTATGGTTAGCTCCACGGCTTCTTCACCGGACCTAACCATACCTACCGTGGAAAGCCCCATGGCCCTTACCGTATCGGCCAAGCTTTCAGCTACCGACAGATCAACTTCTACGATCAATACCCGAAGTTCCTCCAATACCATTTTGCAAGTTTAGGCTTACTCTGCTAAAAATGCTTATGCTTATAATGTAAATACGATAAAGGGAAAAGCCCGTCCTTTAATGTCATAATTGCACCTTTTCCCAAGGTAATTTTTACCGAAACCTTGTAGAATATAGTCATGGTAACTAAGGTATTTTCGGGTTTCTTTTCGGTTTACTTTCCCTATTGACCCACATAAGAAATTGCCTGATCGCGACTCACTTATTCTATCCAAATCTTGACAGTCCTTTCAAGACTTTTCACCCTATTAGTAATATCACATCAAATGCCATGCTGCAGTAATTCTTTGCCGAATTAACAGTTAGGTAGCTCCTAATGCCTCTTATAGGAGTTCCATAAAGGCTCAACCGATAAAATAATGGCTTGTAGGATAGAAATGACTGGCTTATCGGGATCAAGCTCCAAATTTGTAGCGGATAATATTCTTTCAGAATAGAATATTGTAGTGTTAGCCCAGAAAAAAGAATGTTCAGATAGTATTCATCCCCTAGGCTGATAAGTTGGCCTACTCGTTGGCCGAATAGGCGCCCGCAACCGGCTTTGCCAGATAAGGAAGGTAATTTCCGAGATAATAAGTAAATCTGCAACAAAGCATTGAAGCGATATTTTGCGCAGCAAGAAAGCGCTGTTTTGGCCTGACCAAAAGCCAAACCTAGCTATACCGTAGGCGCACAGGCTGAGGAGGATCCTCTAGTCCTTGCAGGAAGGAATTCGGGTAGTTCCAACGCCTGCCAGTCCTTTAGGAGCGCTTGGGTGTTGGGCCAGTTATTGCCTCCTGCCCAAATGTCTCGCAGCCACTCCCCCAGCGGGTGCCTAACCAGGGCAGTGGGCAAGGGGATGCCCTCCTGCTTCTTCCGGAGAGCCTGACCAGGAGTGAGGCCGCCCAGTACCGGGTAGCCCAGCAGGCATTCCAATACCACCAAGGCCCAAGCATACCAGTCATGTTGAGGCATCGCTTCCTGGCCTGCCCACTGTGCCGGGGCACTATAGTGTGCTGACCCTTGGGGCAGTGTCTCAGGCTGCTGGCCGCCGTAGGGGACTACACGGCTGCCCACCTCCGCGCTTATACCCAAATCGATATGGGTAAGCTGAAAAGCGCCAAGGTGCTCATCTACCATCAAATTTGCGGGTTTCACATCCCGGTGCACCAGCCCTTGGCTATGCATAGCTACTAGCCCCTGCAGCGCCTGGCCCATCACCTGGTGGACCACCGGCCCCGGTAGGGGACCCAGCCGTTGCAGCCGCCGCTGTAGCGTCTCCCCAGCTAGAAAGGTAAATACCGAAAACGGCAGCCCAGATTCTGTATAGCCATGGTGCAGGCTGCGCACCACATGCGGATTCCGCACTCGCTGGCAAACACGATATTCATGCTGGAGCAATATTGACTGAACCCGGTGGGCAGGGGTGTGTAAAGTTACGTTGGGGTGCAACGTTTTGAGGGCTACGGTGGCATGGGTAACTCGGTCCTGGGCCTGAAATACCTCTCCGTAGCCCCCTTCTCCTACTTTGGTTATGATTTGATATGGTAAATAAGAATAATCATTTAAGTGTATTCCTTTCGGTTTGGACATAAATCGTCCAGGTCCCTCTGGGAGGGAGAAAATTTAGGGTGTTCAGATAGGGTTAGGCGAGGCCCGGTGTGTGGGCCTCTTTGAGTAAGGGCAATACGCGTCTGGCTCCTGGCTGAAATCCAGCCAGGAGAAAGCGGTACGGTCCCGTATAGGTCTGTATACTAGATATTTACAAAGATCAGGTAGGGGTTAGTAAATTGTCGATAACGGGGGGCGGGTAACTACTCTGAAATAAAATTAGGAAGGGGAAATAAAACGGATATTGGGATGGTTGAAGCGCAAGCGGCCACGTTTACGCTCCACCAGGTTGGCAAACATAGGGCCGTAGGATAGCGCCTTGGTTTCCTTGCGGTAGCGGTAGATTTGGGTATTGATATAGTAGGGGTCCATTTCGTCCATGTATTCCGGATTGAGGACCGCCATCACCGCTTCGTTGTCCATCCAGCCGCGGTCCGCTTCCGGTACCTCCCGCTGAATGTCCTCCTGCATTTTGGCCGCCAGGATGGCCAGTATCTTATGGTACACATGCACATCCAGATCCAGCTTGATGTTTCGTGCCTGGATCATCACGTGCCACTCGCCGTCTTCGGATACCTGTTTGAAAAACACCTCCGACTCTTCCAGCAACTGCCGGTTGTTTTCCGTAGGGAGTAGCGGCGTGTTCAGATAAAACCGCCAGGTAGTTTCACCAAAGGTGTATATCTGCTCCGTTTCCAGCGTCACCGTACGCTCGCCTTGGTTGGCTTGCCACTGGTGCTCCGCATCCTGAAAGAAGAACACCGTGGTATCGCCCGTTTGCATGAGCATTTGGTCCTTGCTCAGCTCCATGATCACCGCAGGGTCCGTCACCGACTCCAGGAAAGGCCGGGGCTCCCTTACCGATAGCACCTTCCAGGTATGCTCCCGGTGCTGCCCAAAGTAAGTAACCATGCCCTCCGTCAGCGGTACATATTCCTGGTGCCGGTAGTCATTGTCTACCAACGTACCATTGCTGCTGTGGTCCTGGTATACCCAGCGCTTGCCTTCCCAAAAAATGGTGCCGTGCTGCCGCGACACATCCGGTGCCGGCTGCACCAGAATGTTGTAGTCCTCTCTGCCCACCGTATGACGCAGATGCAACACTACTTCGCGGCCTGTTTGTACATTCTTAATAAGTCCCATGCTATGGATTAGATTTAAATGATGGTTAATCAAACTTCTATTAGTTGTGGATAAGTAGCATCGACTAGATAGTTGTCACAGAATTTGTCTGGATTTTTTTAATAATCACATGAATTAGCCGGGTGTAAATACTTGTCTACTAGCCCATATTTACTCCCTTTTCCATTGCAAGGGTTATCAACAGGGAATCCGAGAAATCTTGATTTCTAGCAAGCATGTAAATTTTGAATTTTTTCAATACCCGTTTATTCAGCTAACCGGCTCGTTTTCAACCCGGTGAGCATGCACCGCATCTGTAAAGTGGATACCTGGCAGCCGATAGCCTCCAGCCCATTTCATAATTCCAGGCAGGTATTCCCTGGTAAAAAAATCTTTAAGCACTTAATGCGGCTAGCACCCCATAAATACAGGATTTGAAAGACCCGGGAGCCGAGGAGGGTGATTTCATGGGGAGCCGTAGCACCAGCCAATAGCTTAGTGGTCCCAAATCATCACCCCGTGCAGATGAGAAATTCACCTACTCATGTAGATACCCAAGGTCCGGTGGCTGAGGTACTAGCAGTGCTCGTATTCCATACCCTGGTTTCTTCTCGCCAGTCCCACTCCCTCACCAGTAGAGCCCTCTTTGGTTTCGATACCCAGACCCACCCCAGGCTCCCCCTGCCTGCTAGTCGGTTAGCCGTTTTTTCCAAGCTACCCCAGCCTACCCTTGACTTCTGGAACGACCTCTACACCCTGATGACCCGCAACCTGAGCAACAACACCTTTCAGGTACAGGATATGGCCGACCATTTTCACCTCAGCGTACGGCAGTTTAGCCGGGTGTGTAAAAAACACCTGAAGCACACCCCCATTGAGGTGCTGCGCGAAGTCAAACTGCAGGAAGCCCATCGCTTGCTCATTCAAGAAGAGGTGCAGTCCATCAAGGCCTTGTGCCACGCCCTGGGCATATCCAGCGGCGGTCATTTCAGCAAGCTGTTTCAAAACCGGTTCGGGTATTACCCCTCCGACCTACTGAAACACCGCTACTACAAAATGGGCTGAAATGGCAGAACCGGAACCTTCATTGTCCGAAATGGCCCCCACAATGCCCGAAATAGAATACCACAGGTGAGGAGCTTTGACTTGCAACAAATGCAAATCAATCCTTTCACTTAACCCTTAAAAAAATGGCAGGATTAGTAAGTATGGCCCAGCAGTTTTCGGGCCTTCCCATGGATTCCTTGATTGGCGGTCCGCTCAATGCCGCCGCCGATGGCAACGCCAAAATGGCGATGACCCAGACCAAATTCATGCTCGACACCTGTTTCACCAAGGAGAACGGGAACTACAAGCCCATCATGATCAAAATGTCCCTGGACCGGGCCGTGATCAATGAAAAGGACGGTGGCGATGTGGAAATAAAGACCGCCACTACCGCCTTTAACCTTCCGCTCATTACCATCATTCCCCTCAACTCCCTGGGAGTAGACGAGGTGGACATCAAGTTTGAGATGGAAGTTAAGTCCAGCTCCTCTACCGAGAACACCCAGGAGTCCAATACCAAAATGGCCGCCGAGGCCAGCTTCGAAGCCAAGTTTGGGGCCGGACCCTTCTCGGTATCCGTAAAAGGAAGCGCCTCCTACTCCAAAGAGGATAAGTCCAGCTCCAAAGAGCACTACCAGAAGAGCAACAGCGCCAAGTACACCGTGCACGTGCATGCCGGTCAGCTGCCGCTGCCCCAAGGGGTGACCACCATCATCGATGCCTTCAGCAAGTCCATTGAGCCCATCCAAGTAGGTCAGCCCAAGGCTCCTGATGAGGGTAGTCACGAGCAAACCCATTGATATTGAATAAACGAGTGAGTACAGGACTGCCCTCGCCGGGGCAGTCCTCCCCACGGAACTAAACAAAAGTATGGCTGCAGCATCCAAAGAATTTAGCCCCTCCTTCGAAAGCCTCTCGATGGACAACATTGTGAGCGCCCCCCTCATAGCCAGTGCCCGGGCCAACACCCAGATGGCGCGCGAGCAGGTCAAGTTTATGATGGACTTCTGCTTTAGCCAGCACAAGGACGAAGACGGAAACCTCCACTACCAACCCGTGATGATCCAAATGTCCATCACGCGCAGCAGCATAGTAGAAGAAGACGGCGAAAGCCGCCTGGAACGCACCCGCGCCGTGTTTGAGGTGCCGCTGCTCACCCTTATTCCCATGAACTCCCTGGCCGTAGACGAGGTCAAGATTGACTTTGAGATGGAGGTGACAGCCACCGAACAGGGCGAGAGCACCACCGAAGAGGGCCCACCCAAAATGATCGGCAAGGTAGGCAGCAAGGGCACCAACCAGTCCTCCGAAGCCTACCAGCGCAAGATGACCTCCAACCTGTCCATACAGCTGCGGGCCAGCCCGCTACCCCTACCCGTGGGCGTCACCGCCGTTTTGGACCTCTTTACCAAAAACCTAAACCCCGTCAGCGTAGCTCCCGAAGACACTAACCCTCATTAACTCATGAAAAATCAACAGAACATACCCTGCCCCGTGTGCAACAGCCCCATACCCTTCTCAGTACAAGCCCTGCTCAGTGGTGCCGGATTCACCTGCGTAGACTGCGGTGCCACCGTCAGCCTAAGCCAGGAGAGCAGCCACACCGTAGAGGAGACCATGCACAAATTTGTAGCCCTCAAGCAAAAAGTATCCGTGAACGGGGACACCACCCCATAAGCCACCCAGGTTATGCTAAACTTACGGTCATTTATAGAGTCCATCCAGCAGGCAGTACTATCTGCCAATGATGCCCTGGTGGACAAGAACATCGGCCTGCTAGACCGCTTCTTTGAGCGCGATGCCGATGTAGAACAACTGCAAGAAAAACTAGACGCGGCCATCCAGGCCAGCGATGAGCTCAACGAAAAGGGCAGCAAAGCCAGCGCCGGGCAGCTGCAGTCTGCTCAGGAGGCCTTCAAGGCCCTGCAAGAGATGCTGGCCGAAGAGGCCACCGTGGAGGACCTCCTCACCGAAAGCGATCTGCGGCCCAAAACCGTTTCTATGGCCTACCCAGTGAAGGGCAAGGACGGCACCATCACCAAGAAAGAAGTGCAGGTACCCCTGATCACCCTGGTGCCGCTCACCTTCTCCAAGATTGAGGAGTTCAAGCTGCGGGCCAACCTCACCCTCCACGTCGTAGACGACGAGGTACAGGTGCGCCTGGGCAAAGTACCCAGCCCCGCCCTGCCCGAAGCAGAAAGCGATACCGAGGGCGGCGCAGGACGCAATGCCAACATCGGAACCGTTGAGATCCTCATCAAACCCCAGCAGATGGCCGACGGCATGCAGCAGGTGGTAGACGCCTACGAGAACGTGCTCAAAACGCAGCTACCCCAGTAGAAATTAGGGACGAAGTACAAGGGACGAGGGACGAGGAAAACAATCATGGCGCAAGCCAATCCGTCCAGTCCATTGCTTAGTTCTGTTTCAAGCCAGTGGCTTGGAAATCAGTGATGCCGAAGAAATCTCCTGGCTTCCGGCTAACTAAGCTGCACATCGCCAAACAAGAGACCTGCGTTTCGTCGTGGTGGGACGACTAGATGTCGTCTTACCACTGATGTCGTAAAGCGCTATAAATGAGTGGGTTGCAAAATCCATCCTTGGTAGGGGCTTTGGTGTACATCGTTGGTAAGCATGCTGTTTTAAACACCTTCCTTACCCAGCAGTACCCCCAACCACCCCATATTTCATGTGGGTGGTTAATTACATAGCTTAACCTACTTTGTAAGGCCTGGG
>JBCBHI010000232.1:0-7049 GCA_038525885.1 Bacteroidota bacterium | reverse complement strand
TTTCGGATCAAGCCATCTTATACGATTCTAGTTTTAACGTAGGCTTTCAAGACGCCATTAGTTATAGCCTATGGGTGTACCCTACTCGTGCGAATGCCCGCCGGGAGACGTTAATTACCCGCCAAACATCTGTTCTATCCACCATTCTGGCTTTGGAATTTGGCCAACCGATAGTGTACTTAGGCGGGCTAGACAATCCGTTTTGGATTCGAACCAATACCCCGCTCCCCCTCCATACCTGGAGTCATCTAGCCGTTACTTATGCCGCAGGCACTGCCAAAGTATATATCAACGGCAGTTTGGCAGCCACCCAAAGCAATCTCATTGGTAGCCTCAGCTTTACTCCAGGCCACCATGTATTGGGAGCCCTGGCGGACAGCACGCAAAAGTTTGCAGGTAAGCTAGACGAGATTCGGCTATTCAATTACTTGCTACCGGAAGCAGCGGTTACCGCTGAGGCCAACCGACTCAGTTTCACTCCTACCGTTTGCTTAGCCGATCCGGTAGCACAGTACAGCTTTAGCGAGTGCAGTGGTGGCACCACCTTTGATGAGGTAGGTACTAATAACGGCACCTTGGTTGGTGCCACCTTCGGCACGGGGTATGACGCCACAGGCATGGTATTCGATGGCAATGACTACGTAAATCTGGGTACTGGCACCGATCTGGAATTTACCAACGGCTTCACCTTCGCCACCTGGATCAATACTACACAAAACAACGGTCGCCGGGTCATCGCCATCGACAATTATGACGGTAGCAACTGGTCTTACGCCATCTCCCTGCTCGATGGTCAGCCCGAGTTAGGGCTAGGCACGGGAGTTACCGTACCCTTCCCGCTTCGGCTCAACACCAATATTGCCGACGGCACTTGGCACCACTTGGCCTTCACCTTCGGTCAGGGCCGGGTCACCGGATATGTGGATGGGATAGAAGTAGCACAATGGAGAAACCTTCCAGGAGCCATCATTCCTAACGCTAGTACGGACGTATGGTTAGGCGGCCGCTTGGGCAAGAACCGGTTCTTTGTCGGCACCTTGGACGAAACTGCCTTCTATAACCAAGCGCTCACTGCTTTGGAAATTGCCTCCCTAGCCAGTCTGAGTCAGAATAGCCGCAGTTGTCCTAGCCTCCGCCCTAGCCGGGAGACCTTGGGAACGACTCTCAACTATTCGTGGGAAGTATACCCTAATCCCTCCGAGGGTGCCGTGGTTTTGCGAGCAGAGCATCCATTCGCACAAGGCACAACTTTACTGATCACCAACACCCTGGGTCAGGTAATCCTTTCCAAAACTGTAGAGGTAGGTGAGCAAGAACTCATGATTTCGGAGCTAGAAAAAGTAACTCCGGGGCTATACTACCTAAGCCTGATAAGCACCGAAGACCGACAAGTGAAAACCCTACAGATACAATAGATTATAGGTGTAATGAATGGCAACGAGAGGCGTCCCAATGGGTCGTCTCTTTTGCTTTAGGAGCGCGGATGAAACTCCTGTACTACCTGCTTCAAGTAATCACGATCCAAATGGGTGTAGATTTCCGTGGTGGTGATCGATTCGTGCCCCAGCATCTCCTGTACCACACGCAAGTCTGCCCCACCCTCTATCAGGTGCGTAGCAAAGCTATGCCGGAAGGTATGCGGGCTCACCTTCTTACCTAGTTCTGTAGCGGCCACCAGATTCTTAATCACCGTGAACACCATCACCCGAGTTAGCTGTTTGCCCCGTCGGTTCAGAAACAAAGTGTTCTCAAAGCCGGGCTGCACCGGCACATGCACTCGCACCTCCTCCTTATACATCCGAATATATTTGAGTGCCTCGCGCCCTACCGGAACCAACCGTTCCTTGTTGCCCTTACCAATCACCCGTAAGAAGCCTATGTCATAGTATACATGGCTCACGCGCAGTTCCACCAGCTCCGTCACTCTAAGGCCCGAGCTGTACAGCGTTTCCAGCATAGCTCGGTTTCGCATACCCTCCGGCTTGCTGAGATCAATCGCGGTCAGCAAAACGTCCACTTCCTCCACGGTCAGTACATCCGGCAGTTTCCTCCCCAGCTTGGGCCCTTCTAGTAGTACCGTAGGGTCCTCGTCCAGCAGCCCTTCAAATACCATGTATTTGTAAAAAGCCTTCATTCCACTGAGCATTCGGGCTTGCGTATAGGCCGAAAGCCCTAGCTCATGGATATACTCCAGAAAATCCTGCAAGTGCACGGAGGACACCTGTAGCGGGCCTACCTCCAGCTCTTTCAACAGCAAAAACTCCTTGAAACGCACCACATCCCGTACGTATGCCTCCACCGAATTACCCGAAAGCGATCTCTCCAACCGGAGATAATTAGAAAATTGCTTGATATAGATATCCCACGCTGACATATTGCCTAATAACCGAACGGTATGAAAATCATCATCATCAACGGACCCAATTTGAACCTTCTAGGAACCCGTGAGCCCGAAATATACGGCAAGCAAACCTTCCAAGACTACTACGAGGAACTTCAGCAGCAGTATCCGCAAGCAAATTTGGAATACTACCAGAGCAACTCAGAAGGTGCCTTGATAGACAAGCTTCATGAAGTGGGTTTTAGCTACGACGGCATCATACTCAACGGGGGCGCATATACTCACACTTCGGTAGCCATTGGCGATGCCCTGGCGGCTATCTCCACCCCTACCGTAGAGGTACACATTAGTAATGTATATGCTCGCGAAAGTTTTCGCCACCATTCGTATTTTTCTGCACATTGTGCAGGGCTCATCGTAGGCATGGGATTGCGCGGATACAACCTGGCCCTGCAATATTTCTTAGACCAAGCGTAGCCTATTTCTGCTATGAGAAAAATCACTCCCCTCCTTGCTCTAGTTGCCCTGGTAGGCCTCACCCATTGTGGCTCTGAAAAGAAAACCGAGGCCACAGAGGGCCCTGAGACTGGCTCCACCACCGATGCCCCTGCGCAAACCACGCTCGACCTGGCCACGGCACGTGCCAGACTTTCCAGCCTTGAGGCAGACTTGATCACCCTTCCTGGTGAGCCCCAAGACATGACCGTGCAGCTTACTGAAAATGACGAGCTGGGTAATTTGTGGAAAGCTCCGACAGTGGGGTACCCAGGCTGGAGTAGTGATAGCGCTTTTGTCATGGGCCTCACCAACTTTTTCCAAGACTCACAAAACCTCGCCCTCTACCATGCCCAAGGCAGGACAAATACTGAGGCAGGGACCAAAAAATGGGTGGGTTCCGTACAGATAGCCAGCTCCCACCGGATTCCAGACCCCGCTGATCCGGCAGTGCTACAAGGCGTAAGCCTGGGAAAATACCAACTGGTAGAAAACGAAGGCCGCCGTGACCAATACACCTACCAGGGCCTAGTCCTTGCATACTTTACCTTTGATGCCCAGTCCGAATCGGTCGTTAAAACCCCTTCGGAGCAGCTACCTACCCATACGCCGACAATTCTATTTGAGGGATACAAGGTCTCCAAGGACAGCAGCGAAGTATACTGGACCGTTTGGGGGCTAGGTGAAGAAGAGGATATTAAAGCAGGGATTCAATTACCCACAACGGCACAGCAACCATGATTTCATTTTATCCCGGTCCCTCCCAGGTATATGAGAAGGTTCCCAAGTGGGTAAAAACCGCCTATGACGAGGGGATCTTAGGCATCAACCATCGTTCTGCCAAGTTCGAGCATATGGTGGCCGATGTGTACCGCCTGCTACAAGAGAAGCTGGGCGTACCAGCGGACTACACCATTTCCTTCGTATCCTCTTCCACCGAGTGCTGGGAAATCATCGCCCAGTCATTCGTACTCGAAAACACCTTTCACCTGTTCAGTGGGACCTTCGGTGAGAAGTGGTGCAAAACCACCAAGCCGCTCGTGGCTGAAGCTGCCGGATACCAATTTGATTTCCAGGAAGGGCTAGATCTCGACCAAATCATCATCCCAGAAGATGTAGAAGTGATCTGCGTCACCCACAACGAAACCAGCAATGGCACTCAAATCCGCCCCAGTTTGGTTGCTGGCCTCCGGGAAAAATACCCCGATACCCTCATTGCCATCGATGCCACCTCTAGCATGGCGGGTGTAGCGCTCAATTTTGAGCTGGCCGATTTATGGTTTGCTTCCGTCCAAAAATGTTTTGGCCTACCTGCCGGTATGGGGATTCTTATCTGTTCGCCAGCCGCCGCTGCCAGAGCAGAAGAGCTGCAACGGCGCAACCACTACAATAGCTGGCTCAAGCTCAAGGACAACGCCCAAAAACATCAAACTCACCTTACCCCCAATGTACTGGACATCTATTTGCTACAGCAGTCCATGCAAGACCGCAAACCTATAGATAAGGTGGACGAGAAAATTCTAAGCAGGTACCAGCAGTGGTCCGGGTTTATTTCACAGCTACCCAGGGTCGATTGGCTGGTTCGGCAGGAGGCCTTACGGTCTCGTACCGTCTTAGCCCTTACCGGAGAATCCTCCGTTTTGTCCTCTTTGCATAAGAAAGCCGAAGCCGCAGGGTTTACCCTGGGAAAAGGCTATGGGGATTGGAAAAAGAGTACCCTCCGCATCGCTAACTTTCCTGCCATGAAAAGGGATGCCATAGAGGCCTTACAAGCCGCCCTCATCAGCGAATAATCCTTTAAATATTATCCCAACAAGTTCTTACCTATCTCCTTGAGAATCTGAGAGAACCGCATACCTTTGCGCGCCATTCAAACATCATGCTGGCATGTTTAATCTCAAGGAAATTCTATCAGTCTCACTGATTCTATTTTCAGTGATTGACATTTTGGGTTCGGTACCCATCATTCTGGACCTCAGAAAGAAGTTCGGACATGTGCAATCAGAAAAAGCCACCCTAATAAGTGGCATTCTTATGATTGCTTTCCTATTCATCGGGGAGTCCATCCTCAAACTATTTGGACTCGACGTACAAAGCTTCGCCCTTGCGGGAGCCGTAGTTATGTTCCTTCTGGGCCTAGAGATGGTATTAGGCATTACCCTGTTCAAATCAGACCCAGCCGAGGAAGGTAACTCTTCCGCCATCGTACCCCTGGCTTTTCCCCTGATAGCCGGAGCTGGCACCATGACCACCCTGCTATCCCTTCGGGCAGAGTATCAGCTTGCCAATGTATTGATTGGCGTTATTATCAACCTGGCCTTTGTCTACTTAGTACTCAAAATTTCAGGTTGGTTAGAACGAAAGATTGGCAAAGCAGGCTTCAACGTCATTCGTAAAGTATTTGGCATCGTGCTCCTGGCCATAGCCATCAAGTTGTTTAAAGCCAACCTCTCCTTTCTAGGCTAGAGCTTCTTACCTTCACACCATGGTAACATTGTATACTGACGGATCCTCCCTGGGCAACCCCGGCCCAGGGGGCTACGGTGCCATCCTTTCAGCCTCTGTAAAAGGCAAATACCATGAAAAGGAATTCTCTGGTGGCTTTCGCAAAACCACCAACAACCGAATGGAACTCCTTGCGGTCATAGTCGGTCTGGAATCCCTCACCCGCACTGGCGTAGACGTACGCGTATACAGCGACTCCAAGTACGTGGTGGATGCGGTACAAAAAGGGTGGCTGTTCAACTGGGAGAAGAAAAACTTTGCCAAAGCCAAGAATCCAGACCTTTGGCAGCGCTTTCTCAAAATATACCGCCAGCACAATGTGCAGTTTCAGTGGGTGAAGGGCCATGCAGGTATTGACCAAAACGAACGCTGTGACAGATTAGCCGTGGAAGCCGCAGAGGCTCATCCTAAAGATATCGACGTCGGTTTTGAAGCCGTAAATGGCTAACCCCATGGGGCGCAATAGTTACTTTCAGTTCAAGCAGTTCACCGTCCATCAAGGCCAGTGTGCTATGAAAGTCACTACGGACGCCTGCGTGTTTGGAGCTTTAGTAGAAGCCACTAGGCCTATGAGGGTTCTCGATATCGGCACTGGCACAGGGCTGTTGGCCCTCATGGTAGCCCAGCGCTTCACCGAGGCCCACATTGACGCCGTTGAGCTAGACGAATCCTCCGTACTGCAAGCACGCCAGAACTTCCAGGCAAGCCCTTGGGCTGATCGCCTAACCGTCCACCAAGGCTCCATCCAGGAATTTTCCTCGGCACACCCATACGATTTAGTCATCGCCAACCCACCCTTTTTTGCCAATCAACTACTCTCACAAAGCATAGAGAAGAGAAACGCCTGGCACCAAACCACGCTCACTTCAGGTGAGCTAGCAAAAGCTATAAGCGTTACCCTGGCCCCCCAAGGCACTGCTTGGGTCCTGTTGCCTCCCAGCGAAACCCAATCGTTTCGCGAGGCTGCCCAAGCCCATGGTCTATACCTCCACCAAATCGTATCCCACCAATCCTTCCATGATAGTCATCCCCACCTAAACAGCATCCAGCTGGGTAAGGAAGCGGCGGAAGAAAAAACCTTGGATTTGGTATACTATTTAGACCAAAAAAAATCCCTCAGCGAAAAACTGAGGGACCTACTTCTTCCTTACTATCTTTTCCTATAATCCAGGCGGCAAAGGTTCCACCCAGGGCTTTTCTTCCTCCGTGAGCTCAATCCCTAACTCAACCAATTCTTTGATAATGGGTTCATAAATCTCAGGTACCACCGGGCGATGCAAACCCTTCAGGTTGATCTTTCCCAATAGATAATTTTTCACTGCGATAGCCAAAGGCCAACCCACTGTGTTACTCATACCGGTATGCACAGGATCCTGCCCTACCGTAGCCAAAGAGGCTTCCAGACAATGCGCCTTACCATCTAGCAAATACCCAAACTGGTGGTGCATCACAATCATGTCTCGGTCCTCTTGCCCGAAGGACCAGCGCTCCTCCAGGCGCTTCTGCAGCACCTGGGCCGGAGAAGCCGCCGACAAACCAATCTTTTCCTCCTCAAACAAGCCGAGCCAAGCCACCTTCAGAAACGCCTCGTCTTGTTGGCTTACCCCCAGATACTCACAGAACTTCTCCTCTACCGTCCTTTCCGTATCATAAGCCAAGAAACTGTTCACAAATTCACGGTAGGTCATATCCTCTAGCCCCTCTAGCG
>JBCBHI010000231.1:0-7050 GCA_038525885.1 Bacteroidota bacterium | reverse complement strand
CCGCCTCCTGGAATTCTCCATCTTGGTAGGCCGAGGAGTAAATATCAAAATTGTTGTCCTGTCGGTTGGAACCGAAATACATCGTCCCGGTTTCCGTAAAGGAAATGTAGTACTCATTCCCTTGGGTGTTAATGTGCGGGCCTGCATTGATAGGTTCTGA
This sequence comes from Bacteroidota bacterium, assembly GCA_038525885.1. GTDB lineage: Bacteria > Bacteroidota > Bacteroidia > Cytophagales > Cyclobacteriaceae > DMST01. Next base: position 6,890 of record JBCBHI010000231.1, on the reverse strand, counting down.
CCAGCCATCTCCCTGCCGTTTTACATACCAAATGTCATAGTCTTTGGCAGGTCCCTGGCCATCCTGGGGCCTGGGCGATATGAAATAGAGCCGCTGCTCGTCTGGTGAAAGGAATGGGTCATTATGCCCGAAGCTTGGGTGCTCCAAGATTACCTTGGGTGCGGTCCATTGCCCGTCCTGTAAGAGTAACTGCCGGGTCTCTGATCTCCCCTGCACGTTTACGGAGTAGTAGAACTCCGTGAAATCGGCATTGAATACCGAGCCGAACTCATAGGCATCAGGCTGAGATATCAGTCCCGGTGCAAATACCTCGGGGGTGGTAGAAGGTGGGGTTTGACTAAGGTAATTTGAGGATTGCCCTAGGGCAGGATTTCCCAAGGCCAAAAGGGAAATGCCTGCGAATACCAGTGTGTTGCGCATCATGATTGTTTTGAGTTATGCACTCAATATAAGGGCTAGATTATTGCATAGCCAGTAGCACCTTACTCATGATGTTGAAGGAACGGCGGTGCCCCGGTCCGGGGCCGTAGGCGCTAGCCGTGAGGGCGATCACCATGTTTTCTTCTGGAAAGACCACCAGGTGGTTCCCCCCGTTGCCAGAGGCCCAAACGTAGCGGTAGGTCTTATCCCCAATCGTCCGTTCGGACTTATACCAGAGGAACCCGTAGGTATCGGCCATCGTCCAGTCCTCGGGCAGCTCATGGGCCGTAGTGCTTATCAGCTCATCCACGTAGGCGGCGTCCACCAGTGGTTTCCCCATCCATTGTCCCTCGTTGAGCAGCAAAGTACCTAGCTTGGCAAAATCCAGCGCCGTGAGATACAAATTGCCTGCCGCGCCCGTTTGCCCGCTTTTGTTGGTATACCAGTACCATTGGTCGATGCCCATGGGGTCGAACAGGTATTGCTTTGCAAAATCATTTAGGTGCATGCCTGAGGTCTGTTCGATGATGGCGCCTATCAGTACGGCATGAATATCCGCATACACCCACTTTTGCCCGGGAGGCCTCACCGTAGGCACTTGCAGTAGATAGGGGAGCCAGTCCTCTTTGGACATCCACTGCCCGGCGTGCCCCGGAGTTTGGACGTAATCCGAGTCAGCATCGAGCCCCGAGGCCATGTTGAGCAGGTGCCGTAGGGTGATCTGCTGGTAGTCCGGATTGATGTCTGGGTATTGGTCCTTCGGGAAGAAAGAATACACATCCTGATCCAGGCTGGAGATCAGGCCCTGCTGTATGGCTACGCCTAGGAGGAGAGCGGTGACACTCTTTCCGGCAGAGCGGATGTCGTGGATGGTGTTGCGCCAAAAGGTGTGGTAATAATACTCGACCGCCAGTTGGTTGTCCTTGATGACAATGAGACCACGGAAGTCCCTAGGCGGGGTGTTGTAAATCAGATCGTCCAGGACATCGAGGGAATCTTGGCTGATGCCAGCCTCTTCCGGGGTGACTTCCTGAAATCCAGTGGACATTTGGGCATGGGTAGTGGTGGTCAGCAGGAAGCAGAAGCCTACAAGAGCAAAAGTGGTTTTCATACGAAGGAAGTGGTTAGTCATCCACCAGGGAAGAGCATGGGGTTTACCCGCTCGCCCGCTGTTGGATGGGAGTAGTTTTTGCCCAAAGACTGCCATAATAGAGAGGGGTTGCATCGTAGGCTCCGTCAGGGATATTACCTAGTACAATGCCTTCGGTTTGGACTAGAGTAAGTGCTTGGTTTCCAGGTCTTGCGAGAACGAACGGAGTAACGCTGGGCCGCCTTCTGCCAAGGCCTGTGTATGCCGGTAAGACTCCTCACTTACGGCCTCATGCCTGAGGCTCCACTGGGCCATGGCCGCAATGACGGGCAGTAGGTCAATGCCTTTTTGAGTAAGACGGTAGATGAGCTTCTGTTTGTGCGATGGGTCCTGCCGTTTGGTAATGATCCCTTTCTCTTCCAGCATCGCCAGGCGATCAGTCAGAATATTCGTGGATATACCCTCCTCAGATTGCAAGATCTCCCGGAAATGGCGCTTTTCACCCAACATCATGTCCCGGATGATGAGCAGGGTCCATTTGTCTCCAAAGGCTTCCAAGGCTAGGTTGATAGAGCAGTATGATTTGGGAGATTTTGACATTTAACTACTTGTTTTTTACAACTGCTTGTAAAAGTAGAGTACAGGTTCTATACTAGCAACTGATTTCAAAATGCAATCGGTTTTGGTAGGGTAGAACCCTATAAAACTGAAATTCCTCGATGCTTTATGAATGATAACACCCTTCCGCACGAAGCTACTAAGCATGCTGAAGATCCTCAGGCTTTCTATTCACTTCAGAAGCTGGAGGTCATTTACCAGGCGGTGTTCAGGAGGTCTACTGAGCAACCCGGATTTTACTTCGAGGATTTGGGACCCCAAGGAGATTCGAGCGCCTTTCGCAAGCGGATGGTAGCCCTCAAAGAAGGGCTGGCGAGGCTATGCAAGATGCACACCCGCCAACGACTGAATTACCAATGGATGGGGAGGTTTAGTCATCAGCATACCAGTCAGTTTCACCGCGATAGCGCCCAGCCCCATTCGTATCTGATATTGGGCTATGAACCCACTCAGGTGGAAAGTAAAGTTTCCTTGGCGGATTATACTAAGTTGGTGGAAGACCAAGGAATTTCCTTAGCGGAGTATTTTGGTGGCAGCCAAGAGGTGAACACGGCGAACGCTGACCCTCAACTACAGCGCTATGTGACTGAGCTGGCCCCTTTCCCCAAGAACCATTATCGCCTGCTGTTGCTCAACAATAGCAAATCCTTCGAAACAACAACTTACGGGGTTTTCCACCGGGGAGAGGTATTGCAGAAGGTAGCAGGCGAGGACCGGATCCTCAATTCTTTGATGCTGTACACCACTACTTTGGAGGAAGAGGATCCCCATACCCCACAGGAAGTAAACAACTTTGTAACTACCGAGCATGTAGACCGCTAGGAAACCTTGCCGCTACGGATTTCATCCTGCTGGGCATCCCATTGGGCAGGGTTGCCACCGGGAATTCCAGTAGCTTTAGGTTCGTCATTTACCCAACACCTATGATTGCACGCATTTGGCACGGGACTACCCGGGCAGACCAATTCGAAGCCTACTCCGAGTACATTAAGGGTAAGGCTATTCCTGACTACCGGAGTACTCAGGGCTTCGTGAAGCTTTCCTTCCTCAGGCGATTGGAGGGGGAATTGGGCTATTTCACTCTCATCACCTATTGGGAAAGCCTGGAGGTGATCAAAGGCTTCGCGGGTGAGGACTACGAAAAGGCCAAAATCTACCCGGAAGCAGCTGATATGCTGTTGGAATACGAGGAAAGGGTATTTCACCACGAAGTGTTTGCTGAGTAGACCAAAAGGTCAGCCTTCGTCTTTACAAACAGTGGGCCTTACACCTTGAGAAATATCCTTTTTGAATATAGAATCTGAAGTACCCCAAATAGCAATATCAAGAAGACCAGGGAGAACGTGAAGGAGGCCCATGGCCCGTTGGGAATTATGCCATAGAAGAAATCGAAACCTGTTTTTCGGAGGGATTGGCCTTGTACGGATAACTCAAAAATCGGGATGAGCATATTGCTAATCGCGAAGGCTAAAATGGCATTGGAACCGTAGACCATGAAGGGGTGGAACAGGCCTTTAGTTTTGGGCACACGCTGTATCAGGAACCGGAGAAAACCTAAGATCAGAATCGAAACCCCACTGCTAAATACAGCAAAGCTGCTAGTCCATATTTTCTTGACCATGGGCATGATCTCCCAATAGTCTAGTAAGAACCCTAACAGGGCAAGTCCTGCTCCCAGTAGCATGAGGAAAGTAGGATTGTACCGTTTGTCCTGCCGAACAAACAAAAGCCCAATGATCAACCCAAAGAACACATTCACACTAGCAGGCAGGGCGGCAATGAGCCCCTCAGGATCATAGGTCACCTCCCCTTCTGTAAGCCCGTGGGGCCATAGATGGTGAATCCCAAACACCTTTTGGTCTACGTAGGCTGGCCAGCTATTGGCCGAGCTAGTGCCAGTGATACCCAACCCGGGTACCGGAATGTGATATAGCAGGAGGTAGTAGAAGAACAAGATGACACCCATGGACACAATCAGTTTGGTGATTTCTCTGGGGGAACGGGGAGAAACCAGGAAGAGCCACCACACGGCTACGATGCCATAGCAGAGGGCAATGCGCTGCAATACCCCGGGTATTCTCAGATTGCTGAGGTCATAAAAGGGGAATCCGTTGATCAGTAGCCCCATCAGGATGAGCAGCAACACCCGCTTACCTACCCGGGCTAGTTGAGCCAGCTTCCGCGTAGGCGGAGTGGTTTGCTTGTGGAAGGAGATGGCCATGGCCATGCCCACACAGAACAAGAAGGTAGGGAAGATCATATCCGATAGGGGATATCCGCGCCATTCGGCATGGTTCATCCAGGCAAATCGCAAGGACCAATCGCCGGGTGTAATGACCAAAATCATCCCCAGGATGCTGAGTCCTCTCAGGATATCGAGTTCCACTAATCGCTCTTTTTGCATGGTTTTGGAGTTATGGATTGGGTAAAACCCTAAGGGAAAAGGCAACTATAGCCAGGCAAGGCTCCTTGCTGCATAGTTGAAATTTAGGAATCGCCCTGAAGAGCGGGAGGGGGCTTTTGGGCCAGTATTCGGCCACAGGCTGGGGGGATTGTGCTTTTATGAGGGAGGGAATACCCCGGAAAAATCCATAGGATCCGCTTACCAGGGGGAGATGTTCATGGTATGGTGCATAGATATGGCTATTTTCCTTTGCCCTGACCTAAAGACATGGGCTGTTCTAAAAGGTACATGTCCCTTTAGGGTAACAGAAATACTACCGCTATTCCTGCTGCTTATTGCAACGTTGAATTTACATCTACTCAGTTGCTGAAACGATGGTGGGTACATGTACATGTCGCCAACCAACTCTCTACATCCTTAGCCGCCTTGCAGTCTGCCAGCCACTGCACGAACAAGAACAGTAATCCTGGGTTTTGCGGTTTTTTGAAAATTATATTAGGCTATGGCGAGTGATGAGCGCTGGGATGAACCCGAATTCCGACCGGATTTTGGAAAAACCGGCTAGCTTTAGTGGCAGATCAAAAATGGCAAGACGGTATGATTGCACGTATATGGCACGGCACTACCCGAGCAGACCAGTATGAGGCCTACACGGAGTTTATGAAGGCAAGGGCTATCCCGGACTATAAGGGGACGGAAGGGTTTGTGAAGCTTTCTTTTTTGCGGCGGGTAGCTGGGGATATTGCGCACTATACGCTGATTACCTACTGGGAGAACCTGGAGGTGATCAAAAACTTTGCGGGAGCGGACTACGAGAAGGCGAAGTACTATCCGGAAGATGCCAATTTCTTGCTGGAGTTTGAAGAGAAGGTAGTGCACCACGAGGTATTTGCTGAGAGGTAGCGCACCGGGATATGGTTATGAGCCGCCTAGCAGGGGGAGATGTTCAGGAATTGGGTAGGGCTAGTTTCCGAAGTCCTAGGGAATCAATCCGGGTCTGATTAAGTTGGGTATGCATAACCTACTATCTCCACATGACCATCCTAGAGAAGCTACAGGCCTTTCCTAAGTTTGATACCGTACCTACCGAACAATTGCAGTGGTTTGCGGACCGCTGCGAGGTGATTACCTACGCCAAGGACGAGTACTTTTTCAAGCCGAATGATCCGCTTGACCATTTGTTTTTGATAACGGGAGGTGAATACATCTTCAAGATTCAGCGCAACGATCAGATCCAAACCATGGGGCGCTTTAAGGCACCCATGATCACGGGAACGCTGCCCTATTCGCGCACCACAGTAGCCAAGGGCTATGGCTTGGTGGAGGAGCCCGTGGAGATGCTGGGTTTGCACAAGGACCATTTTCGGGAGATGATCTGTGACTGCCATGAACTCACCACGGTGTTTGTGCACGAGATGAGCACCCGGATAAGGGAGTTCACCAAAAACTCTCAACTCAACGACAAAATGATGTCGCTGGGTAAGCTATCTGCTGGCCTGGCCCATGAGCTCAATAACCCCTCTGCGGCGGTGGTTCGCAGCTCCAAAGAGCTGGCCAAGCATCTGAAAAATGTGCCGGAAGGGTTCAAGCGGGTAGTTAAAATCCAGATGACGGCCGAGCAAATTGATACCGTGAATCAGGTACTGTTTGACAAAATAGAGGCGGGTATTCTGTCCCTATCTACTATGGACCGCATGGAAAAGGAGGATGAGCTGGTGGACTGGTTGTATGATCAGGATGTGGAAGACCCGGAAGACCTGGCCGATAGTATTGTGGACTATGGTTTTACGGTGAATGATTTTGAAAGAATAGCCGAAGAAACCCCCAAAGAGGATTTGGGCGCTGTGATAAACTGGGTGAACCAACTATTGACCACCGAAAAGCTGGTGGGGGAGATAGAGGATGCCTCCGAACGAATCAGCAATCTGGTGCTCTCCATCAAGAGCTATACCCATATGGACCAGGCCCAGGAGAAGGTGAAAACGGACGTGCACTCTGGCTTGAACAATACCATCACGATGCTCAACCATAAGATAAAGGCCAACGAGATCATCGTGAAAAAAGAATTTGCCGAGGATCTGCCGCAACCGGTGATTCTTCCCAGCTCGGTCAACCAGGTATGGACCAACCTGATGGACAATGCCATTGATGCGATGGAAACCACAGAGCCCCGCGAGCTGACCATAAAGACCTATCCCAGCGGCCGGTACGTGGCGGTGGAAATCAAGGATACGGGCATTGGCATCCCTGAGGAAGTGAAGGACAAGATATTCGACCCCTTTTTCACTACCAAGGCCGTAGGCAAGGGCACTGGGCTGGGTCTTTATCGTTTGCAGTACGTTTTCCAGTCCCAACCCA
>JBCBHI010000230.1:0-7076 GCA_038525885.1 Bacteroidota bacterium | reverse complement strand
CCTAGAACATCTACATTAAAAAAAACCTTCCAGAGTTTCGCTCTGCGCAAGAATTTGGCATTTAATACAAATAGAATCCCCCTATGGGAATAATGTAGATGTTCTAGGCTTTTATAAAGGGCAAAAATTCTTCCCTTGGGTGTTATACTTTTGCCGTTCGTGAAATCACCATCTTCTTCAAGCTACCCCCACCGTTTGGAACGCAGACTGAGAGTACTATTGCCCGGGCTTACTTTGTTTTATGCCCTCTTCATTTTTCAAGGTTTTGGTATTCATACCGGTATATCTTATTCCGGGCATGATTTTTTAATGCGCTGCATTGGGTTTGGCGTCGTGAACGTGTTGGTTTTTGCGGTGGTAGAATTCCTTTTGTTTAGAAAATGGCGACGCGTGACCTGGCAGGAGCGTTTGTTGTCGCTATTCCTCACGGCAGATCTAGGGGCGGTAGCCACCTTTCTATTGTTTAACTATTTCTGGGCCGGGACAGAATGGTATTTCTCTTCTTTTACCCTTTTGCTACGGGCGTATCTCAAGGTAATAGTGGTTCCTCTTTTGCTGATTGAGCTGTTCTTTTTCTTAAGAGGTAGAGCGTTTACCCGGTAACTGAAAGCCTGAATTCGAGGATAGGATAAGGCGTAATTGATCATGAGCGGGTAGTTGCCGTTCTATAGGAGACTCTTTTGGCTTCGCAGTCTTCGAGCCTGTGCGGCCCAACCTGAAGGCTCTAACAATCCGAGATTCCAAGGCGACAACCTTGAAATAGGTTCCTTTTATTGCCCAAAGAACGATTGCCAAGCCCCGCATGGCTCAAGGGCGCGTTGGTGTCGGACGGCCCACCCCACCCTAGCGGACGGTTTAAACCGTCGCTAGGGTGGGGTGGGGGAATGCGTGATGATTGATGGGTTGTCAATTAATTAGATGGGAGCCTCCCAAGATTTTGAAAAACGAGTGCCTTGGGTCGAAGGCATTGTAGCCCTATACATACATGTTATGCCTCGGTTTTGGCGGTGTATTTAGACATTCGGTCGTTTGAAAATGTTTTATTTTAATATTGCAATATTATGATATAAAATTGATAGTCAGTGGGTTGTGGATTGTGATTAGAATTTTTGGGTCTAAAAATAGGTTCCTGCGGTGTTTTCAATAACTTTAAAAAAGATAACCTTAACGATATACCTAACCTTAGCTGTTTCTAATGATTCACGAAACCCTCATTCTATTTCGTGATAAACTAAACCACTACATAAAGCTGAAAGGCGGCCTGACTGATAATGTGGTTGAATTTTTGGATGGGAGTATTGATCCCATTCAGTTTCCGCTCAATAGAATCGCTCCTATTGTTGTCAATATCCAGGAAGAACGGACCATGCGCCCGGCAGATTTTTATCAGCCGGTGGTGCGTGAGGGTATCCAATCCGAACTGAGCCCACCGATTCAAATCAAACTCTTGGTATTGTTTGTGGCCCGGTTCAAGGACTATGCCCAGGGCTTGCGGTTTCTTTCCTTAATCATCCGTTTTTTTCAGGCCAACCGGATTATTACCCGAGATGTAGCTCCTGACTTACCTGAGGATATAGATAGGCTATTTGTTGAAATGCTTAGCATGCCTGTCAACGAGCAAAATGATATCTGGAATGCGCTGCGCACGTATTACTTGCCCTCGGTGGCGTTCCGCGTATCCATGCTAGTGTACCGTGACGGTGAAACCCTGGCTGAACTTAATGAGCTGGAGGGACTGGATGTACGAATGGAAAAATGGGATTCGTGATGGGGACAAGTCGCGAACTATTCACCCTGAGGCTTCGCCATTCATTTTACCAGTCGGGAGACTGTGAAGACCTGGAAGTAGTGGTGCCTGAGAGAACCGCCAGGCTGCTACGAAACCACCGATGCCAGTGGAAGTCGAGCCCGGCGGGATGGAGTTTGCGCACCACGCTGGCCCCGGACGGCACAGCCCCGGCTCTCCCGCTACCCGCAGGAGGGCTCACCGTTGTGCTGCACTTGTACCGAACGGGTCGGTATTTGGAGGCCTACACATCCTTGCCCCAGTACCACCGGCAAACGGAGGTTCTGCAAGCTGCAGGAGCGGCCTCTTCCACAGAAGTGGCACTTTCCTGGGCTGCCACGGCCAAGCCCAATCTTCGGCTGCCCGCCTCCTTCTTCGCACAGGTGCAGGTGACACTGCCTTCGGTAGCCTTGGAAGACTGGCCTCTGCGGGCTGCGGTGGCCTTGCAACCCCAGGAGGTGACCTGGAAGTACTTCTACATTGGAGAGAAGCACTTGCCCGCCCCGGAGCTACTAGACACCACGGGGACGCTACAGTTTGATTCTGTGGCCGTAGCGGATCTTGATCCTACGGCAGAACCCCTGGCGGCTAAGCTGCAAAACCGCTACCCTGAGGCGCGGCACCAATTGTACCGCAGTACTAGCCCCGTGGCCTGGCGCGAAGAGCGCTATGCGGGCATTCAGTTGCTACGCGGCGGCATCCCTATTGTAAACCATCTGCGGAATCCCAACTGGGAAACGCAAGGAATAGAAATCATAAACGCTTTACCTAATCATTAACCCCCTTCCCCCTAAACGCATGGCACAACTGAAATACCCAGGAGTATACGTACAGGAGGTCCCTACCTTTCCACCGAGTGTGGCTGAGTCCTCCACGGCGATTCCGGCATTTATCGGATTCACTGAAAACACCATGGACGGCACCCAAAACCTGGTGGGCCAGCCGGTAAGAATCACCAATCTGCTAGAATACCAGACGCTGTTTGGCTACGCCCAACCTAGTACCTATGTGCTGAACGTGGGGGACCCTGATCAGCCTGAGACTACGCTTTCGGTAGATCCTACGGCCTCCAAGGCAGCGGACCGGCTGATGGGGTATCAGATAGACTTGTATTTCAAAAACGGCGGTGGAGCCTGCTATGTAGTGTCGGTGGGTAAGTATTCGGATGCCGTAACGGCCAAGCCGTTTGAAGAGGCTCTGGCAGCCCTGTCTCTGGAGGATGAGCCTACGCTCTATGTATTCCCGGATGCTCTGCTTTTGGGTACTGGCTACTACGCGATTGCCCAGGCGGCTTTGAAAGCTTGTAATCACCTGGGTGACCGATTTACGCTGATAGACGTACCCCATGAGACTACAGCTGACGCTTTCCGCGAGGGCTTGCAAGCGCCCACCTATGACCTAAAGTACGGGGCGGCCTATACTCCTTATCTGGAATCCAATCTGTCCTTTGGGTTCAATGAGAAGGAAGTAATGGTCAATGGACTGTCCGGTGAGCAAGCGCCCTCTACTGGATATTTCCAAACGGATGCCAAGGGCCTTAAGGTGGCGTACCATGGCCTGGCGTCAGATGCGCCTCAGGTTTCCATAGTGGACGATTCGGTGTCCTCGGCGGTAGAACGCAATGGCAACCACCTGACCATCAAGGTAAGGAACGGTTCTGTTTCGGTAACCACCATTTTGAGCAAGTGGGCCGAGTTGACCGAGGCCGAGCAGGGGAGTTTTACCTTGGAGAAACTAGAGGATGGCTCGGTACCCGTGGCTAGTGGTACTACGGCGGAGCTGCTCACCTTTGATGCGGTGCCTTCGCAAGGGGTAAGCCTGGAGAGCATCAAATCCGGGCGGTCGCGGCTGTACAACGCGGCGCTTAAGCTGCTACAATCGAACCGGGTAACGGTACCCCCCAGCGCCATCATGGCAGGGGTATACGCTGAAACGGACCGCAACCGCGGGGTGTGGAAGGCTCCGGCCAATGTACCCTTGGCTAGCGTGATTAAGCCCGTGACGAAAATCAACAACGAACTGCAAGGCCGCCTCAATGTAGATGACTCGGGCAAGTCCATCAACGCGATCCGGTCCTTTACTGGGCAGGGTACCGTAGTGTGGGGTGCCCGTACGCTCCTGGGCAACGACAACGAGTGGCGGTACATCTCGGTGCGCAGGCTGTTCAATACCGTGGAAGAGTCTACGGCTAAGTCCACCTCCTTTGCGGTATTCGAACCCAACGATGCCACTACCTGGCTCAAGGTACGCGGTATGATTGAGGCCTACCTGTTTGGCTTGTATGAGCAAGGGGCTTTTGCCGGATCTACTCCTGAGCAAGCCTACTATGTAAATGTGGGATTGGGCACTACCATGACTCCGCAGGACATCCTGGAAGGAAGAATGAAGATAGAAATTGGCCTGGCCGCCGTTCGGCCCGCTGAATTCATCATCCTGAAGTTTTCTCATAAGCTGCAGGAAGCCTAACCTCCAATTTAACCCTTTGACAACGTACGCTAGACGATCATATCATGGCAGAAGTATCGAATTACCCCATACCTACTTATAATTACCGGGTTCGGATAGATGGTGCCACCATCTCCTTCAGCGAGGTGTCCGGGCTTGACCTTTCTTACGAGTCCATCACCTACAAGGAGAGCCCCGGAGATGGCCAGCCCTCCAATGCCGGGCCCAGCATCTACTACCTGCAGGGGCAGCGGCAGGCGGTCAACATTAGCCTGAAAAAAGGCTTGCTGCGCAAAGAGAGCAAAGAGGTGCTGTGGGACTGGTTTATCCAGCACTACAACAACCAACCGCTGCTGAAAAAGAACGTGGCTATTGACCTGCTGGACGAAACCGGCAGCCAGGTGGTGACCTGGGAGGTGCAGAATGCTTTCCCTACCAAAATCAGTGCGCCCAGCTTTGACGCCAATTCCAACGATGTGGCGGTGGAGAGCATGGACCTGATGGCGGATTGGATTTCTATGTCTAACCCCAACCTGTAATGTGACGCATCCCCCTGGGGCCTACCCTCAGGGGTGCTATTCTTCCTATGGCCTATCCACTGCCTACGTACAGCTACCGGGTGATCATAGCCGGGTATGCCATGGCCTTCCATGAGGTGTCGGGGCTTACGGTGCAGCACGACGAAATCGTGTATCGCGACGGTATGAGCTGGTACTATGACTACTCCATCTCGCGGGGTTTTGCCAAGCCCATCAACCTGACCTTGCGGTCGGGCGTGGTGCTGCCTGAGCCTGGTGAGGTACCGGCTACGGCCGAGCAGCTCAAGGTGGGTTTCTTCCTGGGAGACAAGCCGCTGGATATTGAGATTCAGCTTACGGATGGCGACGGCACGGTGCTGCTGCGGTGGAAGGTGATAGGGGCGGTGCCCATGAAAGTGGAACTACCAGGCCTACGGGCGGATAGCAATGAGATTGCCATCCAGAGCATGGACCTGACGGCCCGCACCTTGAAAATACTGACCTAAACGATGAGCAATAGAAACCCTAACCCACGCTTGCCCAATATGGAATCTAAGATTCCTGAGGAGGTGAAGGACCGAATTGTGCAAGGAGCTACGGAGGCCTACAATTTTGGTAAGCAGAACAGGTTCATTGGCGGTGTGCCGCCACTCGGGCACCGGTTTGGGGTGTTCTTCCTGGCGGGTGGTTTCATCCCCAACCCACTGGATTTTCGGTTCAGCAAGCTATCCGGGTTGGGGCAGACTATGGAGTCGGAAACGATCAAAGAAGGCGGCCGCAACACCTCGCAGTGGAAACTGCCGAAGCAAGTAAACGCGGAGAATTTGGTACTGGAACGCGGCTTTATTTGGGGGTCGGCCCTGGCCCTGGAGTTCAACGTGGCCATGACCCTGTTTAAGTTCTATACCTCCAATGTGATTGTAACCCTGTTCAATGAGGAAGGTATGCCCGTGTCTGCCTGGTTGTTGCTGAAAGCCTATCCTGCCAAGTGGTCGGTTTCTGACTTTGATGCCAGCCAGAGTAACCTGGTGATTGACCACATGGAGCTGGCCTATTCCCGGATGCTTACCCTACGTGTTTGATCTATGCCTGTAAAAATAAACGAGGTGATAATACGTGCTGTGATACAGCCGGACAACGGGCCGGGTGGCAATAGTGGTGGACTGAGCCCGGAAGAACGACTGGAATTGGTACAGGCCAGCGTGAATGAGGTAATGCGAATTCTGGATCAAAAACGCAGACCGTAATGGGGTTGATACTGGACAAACTGAAGATAGTTTCGGCTGAGAGTTGGGAAGGCGTCTATTCTTTCTTCAAGCAGGCACTGGCCTTCAGGGTGCAATTCAATCCGGAAACCTACAAGGAGTCTTACGAGAATCATTATTCCTCCTTCCGCAAACTACACGGGATAGGTGGCCCCTCCCGGTACGCCCTTTCTGAACCTACCAAAATAAGCCTGACGCTGGTTTTTGACGCTACCGGGGTGGATAACTTTGGCGTGGTGCAGGCCTTTGCCGGGGCTAGCAACATTACCAGCCAGATAGAGGAATTTAAGGAACGTACCACCTACTACAAGAACTCCGTACACGAACCCTTGTGCCTACGCATAATCTGGGGCAAACTGGATTTTCCTGGCAAGCTCACCAAGCTGGATGTACACTATACCCTGTTCAACACCTCAGGCAATCCGCTGCGTGCCAATGTAGAGGTAGAGTTCATGAGTGGGAAAAGTGACGCGGAATGGGAAAAAGCGGCCAACCCGCAATCGCCAGACGTTACCCACCAGCGGCAGATCCTGGCCGGAGAAACGCTGCCCATGCTTTGCCATGAGATATACGGCCATGAGCGCTACTACCTGAAAGTAGCCAAAGCCAACGGTCTCAACGATTTTCGGAATATCGCTCCCGGCACCATTTTGCATTTTCCACCTTTGAAATCAGAATCGGACCTGGCATGAGCGCATACGAGCTAGAAATATTGTCAGCAGTAGGTTCTGGGGCCTCCATTTTGCCCTCAGGGGCGGCGGTAGTGTACGCTGAGGTGGAACACCAAGTCAATAAGATTCCCCGGGCTGTCATCCGGCTGTCCGAGGGGAGAACCAATCAGGGCGAATTCCTCTACGCCTCCAAAGCTGCCTTTGCTCCCGGAGCGGCGCTCAAACTGGCGGTAACGCCTGAAAAGAAAGCCAAAACCGTGCTGTTTGTGGGCATCATTGTGCGCACCCAATTCGTGGAAACGCACCACGGGCCGCTGTTTGAACTGGAGTTGCGAGACCCCGCCATTCGGCTGACCCACCAGCGGCAGCACCGGGTGTTCAAAACCAAGTC
>JBCBHI010000229.1:0-7096 GCA_038525885.1 Bacteroidota bacterium | reverse complement strand
CGTAGACGAATGGAGCAAAAAACGTGACCAGGAAGGCTTGGGCTTTTCCACCACTAGCCGCACCCAAAGGGCAGGCTGGGAAGGAACGATAGACAAAGCACAACGGGCTACCCAGAAGGTAACCAAGGTACTGGAAACGGGTAAGCGCGTGAAGGATACCCTGGAAGATTGGACCGAGAAACGAGAGGCCTTGCAAGACCGTTTTCGGGGTACCTCCACCACTAGTAGTGGGGTAGAGGGTTCGCCTTCCTCCCTTACCACCGGCCGGATAGAGGCCCCACCCCTGCGCTCGCTAGACCGGACTGCCGGTACTTCGGGTGACCGCTTGGGCTGGAGCCCCAGGCTGTCCCTGGCTACCCCGAAGGACATGTGGGAAGAAGCCCGGGAGAAACAGCGGCAAGCACACACTCCCAAGTCTCACTACCACTCACTCTCTCAGCGTATGCTACGCAATGAGCTGGGCAGTTTGGAGGACCTGGCCAAGCGGCAAGAGGCCCTGCGGGCCCAAATGCTGCTACGTCGCAAGGCTGCCCGGGAAGAGGAGCGCAAAGAAGAAGAGAAGCGCGAAAAGCGCAGAAACCGTAAGAAAGATCGATTTTAATCCATGAGCACAAAAGCTTCGGAAGCAGCGGCCTTTGCCCTGCAAGATATATTGGTGGGTCTTGCCGAAGGTCTCAATGAGGCACAAGAAGCCTTGCAGGACCAGGATCCCTACGATGCCCTCGGCAGACCCAATACCCGGTATCAGCTGCCCTATCTGGATTTCACCCTCAAGGTGACCTCGGAGTTTGAAAGCCAGACCCAAAGTACCTCCTCAGGATCAACCGGGGGTGCTTATACCGCACCCTACTACCGGCGCATGCTGTTTCGCCCTGCCGCCACTACCCGCAAGAGCCAATCCAGCTCCCAGGAGGTAGAAATCATCAGCACCCTTTCGGGTAGGTTCGTAGCCAATAACCCTACCGAAGGCAGGCCGCAAACCATTTTGCAGGTGAAAGTAAAGGAGTTCTCCATTACCTCTACGCAGGCCAAAATTGATTTAGAAACCTTGGTTTCCAATGCTGCCGGCGAAGCCCTGGATGGGGTGCTGGTGGAATACAATCTGGACGAGGAGATGATGGATAGACTGAATACGAGGGAGCTAAAAAAATACGTGGATTTTACGGTGCGTGAAGACCGCACCGATGCCCAGGGCGTTTCCAAAGTGCGGATTACTTTTCCTGGCCACGAATGGCACGATAAAGCCTTCTCCTTCGTGGTCAAAGTAAACGCAGGTCCCATTTCTAAATCCCTCACCCTAGGAGCTCACTAATCAATATGGCAACAGAAGAAACATCCGACCAACCGGCCAAAGAATCCTTCGAGGGCCCTGGTGACACCAATGGCGGTGATGGCACCGGATCAGGCATTGATCCCAACAAGAATCTGGGAGCACCCGGTACCATTACCTTTCACGCCAAGCTAACCGCCCCACCCGACCAAACCCTGGCGGGGTTTCAGCTCATAGTTCAGTACTATAGTACCAACAAGCAGCAGTGGGAGAACGTATCCGGTGCTACTACTCTACAGACCGATACCTTCACCTTGCAGGTAACCTACAAGTTGGCGGGCCAGACCAATGAACCCTATGTATCTATGTTAGAGGCTACCCTGGGGAGCGGTAGCTTTCCCATGGTACGGTTAGTAGAAGCCTCTACGGCCACGGGTACCTCCCCCTTAGTCATTGGTTTTGCTGGGGCCGTATATCCAGATAGTAGCACCCCTACCAATTACAATGTTGACTTTGGGGCCTATTGGTTAATCAATGATTACCGGAAGCAGTTTGTATATACTCTGGTTGCCATCCCTCGGCCTACCAACAATCCAGCCCTGGAAGCCGCCATGGTCGCTGCCATCCAGCATCCAGACAGTCTCAAGGACTTCGACCCCGCTACCCATGAAGTAGTACCCAAGTCCGGCAATACGGATACGGGGTCAGAGTCAGGATCAGACACCCCCACCGTGGAGAAGGAGATCCGGCCCCCCGTAGACGCTCCAGTAGATGAGCGCTTTGTGTACTTCGATAACCAGCTGAAGATCCAAAAGACCCAGATAGATTCGCTCAACACCCAACTGGGCATAGAGAAGCAGGAGAAAATCTTCATCCAGGACCAGCTCAACGACAAGGAAACGGAACTGGAACAGAGCAAACAACAAGTGGAGGCCCTAAAGACATTTGTACAGGCTTCGGGGTCCATCTCCTCACCCGTCAATGAAGTGTACAATACCCTCGTGAACGAGGTTTCTCTGGCGCAGGAGAAAATAAATCAGTCTTCTCAAGACCGACCCCGGTACACCCTGGGCGGCGTATCGCTCAACATCAAAACCTTTGTGAAGCAGGACCAGGAGGGAATCAAAGTACAGCTGATTGATGCAGCCAATGCGGATACAGTGAAGGAAGGGGCCATCAGTGATATGAAAATCGATATCCTGGACCGCAGCAACGAGGCCCAGCCTCCTGTAGGGCCTACTTTGGTTCCGTCAGTAGATGGCCTCACCGAAACCGCCGCGCGGCAGCGCTTGCAGGGGTACGGCATGAAGCTCAGCCCTATGTATCAGGTTTCAGAAACCCACCTGCCCGGCAAGGCCTTCAAGCAATTGCCGAAGGCAGGTGATCCGATAGGCGATGATACTCTGGTCACCGTCATTTTCGCAAAAGCCAGTGGCGAATTCTTTTAACCCCCCAAAAGCATGGCAAATAGTACCCTCGATTTTATGAAAGATGTGCTGGCTGCTCCCCTGGGGGAGCTTATTTCCAGCATTGGTAACGGGGTGGCCGAGGCACAAGCAGCGCTCGATGCCTCCTCCATCACGCAATACCTCGCCTTGTATGGCGATGGAGATGACGAAACCGCCCGCCGACTCCGGCAAATTGGCTACCAGCCTACCTTCTACACCATTCCCGAAACGGAAGTAGAAGCACAAGTATCACTTTCCATCTCTGCCAAAGGGACTTCCGTATCTGGCAGTGGCCCCGCGCCCGTCGGTGCCCGTACCAGTGTGTACGTTACCCCCATGAACGGCCGGGCCACCAACCAGTACAATCTGGATGTGGCCTCTAGCGCTACGCTTAAGTTCAAGATAGTGCCCGTGCCGCCGCCCGCAGGGTCGGAGGAGATGCGCGTAGCGCCCAATCTGCTGGGCAAAAAGATGCCTGAGGTAGAGGCTATCCTGGGAGAACTGGGCATTTCCTTCACCCTAAAACCCGATAAGGACGGCAATCCACCAGAGATCACCTCGATTACCAAGGTGGACCAGCAATTTCCAGTTGCGGGTGAAGTGTTCAGCAATACCATCCCCATGGAGCTAGTGGTGATTGATGATCCCTTCGGCGAATCATAATTGATCCGCCGTGGCCGCTACCTTGCCTGCGCACCCTTCAAGTAACCCCCTGCGGGGCTTCAGGGTGCACAGGGCTAATACCTGAACCCAGGAAATAATTTGGGTGTGCCCCCAATGCCATTAAGTTAAGCAGTGCTCGGTCGCAATTGAATTGCGACCGCATCTTCTATGCGCATTTTAAATGCGCTTCTGTGGCAAGAGAGGGCAATACAATTGCCCATCAAAAATGGGATCGCATTCAGAAATGCGATCCAGCTTTTCTAAACTTTACGACACTGGGTGTGCCCCCACGCCATCGCCCGCTTCCGCGGGCTTTGGGCTTAGGGGTCGCGCTTTCGCTACTCGCTACCCCCCGGGTACCCTTCGAGTGATCGCGCTTCGCGCGCCTCAGGGTACCCGGGGGCTGAGCTCAGACATGCCGCTCTATCGCTCACACAAAAGAATTACCGCTTCAGACCTCTCATACTGTTTCAGGCCTCCAGGCCTGGAACACCGGATGGTTAGAGCCTCCAGGCTCGACTGCACCCTCATCATGAGCTAGGCGAAAGGCTTAGTCCCCCTAAGCAGTTCCCGACAGGGAACGAAATACTGTACCCCCGGAGGTGACTCCGGGGATAGCTGAACATCCCTCCCAACCAAAGCCCTCGGAGAGGGCGATACTCGCTAGCCCTGGCTAGAATGCGGCAGTCCACCGTCCACTCCGTGGACTACTGAGGATGCGGGACTTTTGGTCATAGCAATTAGGTACAAGGTTACAGTTTTCCGTCCCTTCTGGGGACTAAGGGCACGAGGGTTGCCGCCCTGGCAGCCAAAAACCTCGAAACCCAGAACCACAAAAAAGGCGAAGCCCCCGCAAAAGAGGTACTGTTTCAGGCCTCCAGGCCTGGAACTGAGGATGGTTAGAGCCTCCAGGCTCGGCTAGAGTAAAGCGGCAACTGCGCCCTCATCATGAGCTTGGCGAAAGGCTCAGCCCTCCAGTAAGTTCCCGGTAGGGAACGATATACTGTACCCCCGGAGGCAACTCCGGGGAAAGATGCCCCCCTCCCAATCCAAGCCCTCGGAGAGGGCGATACTCGCTAGCCCTGGCTAGAGTGCTGAGGTCTGCCATCCACTCCGTGGACTATTGAGCGTGTGGGACTTTTGGTCCTAGCACTTACGTACTAGGTTACTGTATTCCGTCCCCTCTGGGGACTAGGAGCAGGAGAGTAAATTCCCTAGCAGCCAAAAACCTCGAAACCCAGAACCACAAAAAAGGCGAAGGCCCCACAAAGGAGTTACTGTTTCAGGCCTCCTGGCCTGGAACTCCAGATGGTCAGAGCCTCCAGGCTCGACCATAGCACCGTAAAGGCCTATGAGCGCGCAGCGCTACAAATGAAATTATACCAAGGGCCCTATCAGCCCACCCACCTTCCTTGGCTGCGGCTCTACACGCAGCCATTCATTTCATCCAATTCCAATACCCCTCATGTAGCAAGAAGACATCTACCCTCTTGTATAGGGTAGTGATATATAGCTATATAGTAAATTCTTCCGAGTCCTTCCGGCCCGTCTAGGCATTTCTGTGGGTGCTTGCCTAACGGGTCACGGTTTTTCTCACGGTCTGTCTTCCATTTCCAGAATATCTCACCAATTCCTTGTACCCTTATGCAACGGTATACCTAAGGTGACGATCATTAATCTGCGCGAAGTCCCTGATGAAATGAATCTCAAATAATGAGACAGCGGCGTGTAAATGCTGTCGGTGTAACTATCCTTTCGAACACGAGTACCCAAGACTACATCAATTTTTCTCACGCACTACAGCGATAGCTCGCTGTGTTTTAACACTTAATTATTTTTATCATGAAGTCTACAACGAATCTCAATTTTCTACTCAGGTATTGGCGTCTAGTGAGGCCTGGTTTTCGGGCCAATTTGCTACTTGCGCTTTGGCTTAGTGCCAGCACAGGGTCAGTACTGGCTCAGGCAGTTACTGCCAATGGCAATCCTGCTCCGCCGCTGCCCGGAGCAAGTTTTGAAGCTCCCGAAGTGAAGGACTGTAGCCAAACCGTAGCGCCCCAGTCATGGACCGGGCAAGGCGATATACATGTGCTGGCGCAGCAATCGAATTGCCTCCCCCTATGGGTGCCCGATGGCAAGCAGGCGGTGGGCCTGGAACCGGGAGCTTCGATCTCACAAACTACCGCCTGGCAACCGGGTAAGTACCAGCTACAGTTTCAGGTAGCCTTGGGGCTGGACCCGCTGGTCAATTGGTTTATACCCCCGGCAATGACCCTGACCGTGAAGGTAGGGGGGGCTACGGTAGCCTCTCAGGTGGTGTCCTCCGGAGCCTTTGTACAAGTGACTACTGCTCCTTTCACGGTGAGTAGTGCCAACCCGGTTTTAGAGCTAAGCTCTTCCTGCTGTCTGCCGCCGGGCAGCCAGACCAGCTTGGTAGGTAGTTCGCACCCCTTCACCATCGCCATAGTGCTGGACGACCTCTCGGTAGGAAGCTTGCCGGTATGGTCTAACCCTAACTCATGGATTGGCAATGCCGTACCTGGCCTCACGGACTCGGTCCTGATCCCTAGTTCGGTTGCCCTGGAGTTGGACCAAAGCGATACGGTACGTACCATCAAAGTAGAAGGTACCCTGACGGTAGCGCAGGACCGGGACATCACTCTGGGGACGGATTATCTATGGGTGCACGGCGCGGGAGCCCTGTTCCAATGGGGTACGGAAACTAACCCTTACGAGCACCAAGGGCGTTTGCATCTAATGGCCTCCGCTACGGATGTATTGCCCAGCGAAATCGAAGACTTTGGGACCAATTTTGTGGGCGCCACCATGGGTGGTACGCTGGAAATCCATGGCGCGGACCGCGATGTGGCCTGGACTTTTTTGGATGCTACGGCCCAAGAGAATGCCTTGACGATTACTCTGGTAGAGCCCACGGACTGGCAAGTAGGAGAGACACTGGTGATTGCCTCAACTGATTACGACCTGGACCAGGCAGAGGAACGGACCATAACGGCGGTGAGTGCGGATAGCACGGTGTTTACGCTGGATGCTCCACTGGATAACATGCACTTCGGGGAGATACAGACGTACGACCACGGAGATACTACCTACTATCTGGATACCAGGGCTGAGGTGGCCTTGCTGAGCCGCAATCTGGTGATACTAGGGGCCGAGCCTGGGCCGGAGGGTTTTGGGGGTCAGACGTTCATCCGGCACGGTGGACAGGGCCGTATGAGTGGGGTGCAGCTACACCACATGGGCCAAAAGAGTGAGTTGGGGCGTTATCCTTTCCACTGGCACCATGCCCATGATGCCACTAACCAATACATCAAAAACTCCACCGTTACTTATTCATTCAACCGTGCGGTAACGGTACACCGCACCATGAATGCTTTGATAGAAGATGTGGTGGCTCACGAGCACATTGGGCACGGGTTCTTTTTGGAAGATGCCACGGAAACGGGCAATGTGTTCAACCACAACCTGGGTTTGGGCACGCGTGCCCCAGAAGAAGGGGAGGAGGTACAGCTGCATGACCGGAAAGAGGAAGCAATAAATGGGATTAAGCTCCTAATGCTACCCGCTACTTTCTGGATCACCAATCCAGAAAATACCTTCACGAATAACTCATCGGCAGGTTCTGAGGGCTCTGGTTTTTGGATGACGGCCCAGCAGGGGATCATTTCTGGTGATCCCATTCCTGGATTTATCCCGC
>JBCBHI010000228.1:0-7097 GCA_038525885.1 Bacteroidota bacterium | reverse complement strand
GAGACCTTAGATTTTGCTGTAGAAAGAGAGAGGAAGAAAAGGGTTGATTTGGATGTGTATTTTCGGTGGGAAGTTGTATGTCTATTCTTCTTTTTTGGTTCTAGTGGCTGCTTTTTACAGGGTAAAATCCCAAAAATGCAAACCGTTGGGATATGACTATTTGTGGTGTGTCAAGCATCTTAATGGGTGCCAACGGTCCATTTGCGACGAATAGGTAGGGAGGTTGGTGCAGTTTTGATCCATATCATTTCTGTAAACCTAAAATCGCAAAACCGTGAAAAGATTACTGACACTTCTATTGTCAGTAGGCCTGTTATTTCAGGCCTCTGCACAGGTGGCAAACGACAGCCGCGTATTACTTCAAGGCTTCTATTGGGAGGCCTCTCATGACCGCACTGGTGACTGGTACGAATATGTACAAGGCCTGGCACCCGAAATGGCGAGTGCTGGCATTGACATGATTTGGTTGCCTCCACCCTCAGACGCGGGCTCTCTGGAAGGTTACTTGCCTCGCCAACTGAACAATTTTTCGAATAACTACGGAACCCTGGCAGAGCATCAGGCCATGTTGGCAACTCTGGATGGCCTGGGCATTGATGCCATTGCGGACATCGTGGTCAATCACCGGGTGGGTTCTACTAACTGGGTGGACTTCACTAACCCCACCTGGGGTACCTGGTCCATCACAGCCAACGATGAGGTATGGGACCAGCCTGCCTACAGCAGCATTGGTACCCGTGGCAACTGGGACACGGGTACTCCCTACGCAGCAGCGCGGGATGTGGACCACTCCAATACCCAGGTACAGAACGACGTCATTGGGTTTATGAACAACCTGAAAGCGATTGGCTACGACGGCTGGCGCTATGACTTCGTGCATGGTTTCGGTACCCAGTATTTTGCTCAGTACAATGGGGCTACCAGTCCTACTTTTTCCGTAGGAGAAAACTGGACCCAGGACAAGCAAACCATCCAGGATTGGATAGATGCCACGGGTTCGGCCGCTTTCGATTTTCCTACTTACTATGCCATCAAAGGCGCCATTCGGGATAACAACTACAGCTACCTGGCCTACCAAGGCTCTCCTAGTGGTGGTATCGGTTGGGATCCGCGAAACAACGTGACCTTCGTGGAAAACCACGATACGCCTGATTATGACCCACAGAACAACATTCTGAATGGAAACAATGTGGGGCAGGCGTATGCTTACCTGCTCACCCACCCAGGGGTGCCTACCATCTACTGGAGCCACATGTTTGAGTGGGGCAACGCGGTAAAGGATGAAATTAAAGCCTCCTTGGCCGTGCGGAAAGACGCTGGCATCCACAGCCAAAGTGGGGTGACTATTCTGGAGGCGAGTGCTGGGGTATACGCCGCCCGTATAGCAGGTAGTAGCCATGACGTGATCTTGAAGATGGGCTACGGCAATTGGGGCGATCCTGCGGCAGAGGGCATTAGCGGTAACTGGACTTTGGCAACCTATGGCACCAACTATGCTATCTGGACCAACGGGGGTACCAGTGGCGGTGGCGGGGGAGGCCCCACGGGTGAGATTACCGTGTATGCCCAGGGTTACTCGCACGTATATGCCTGGGACGACAACCAAAATGCCCTGGCAGGTGCGTGGCCTGGTGCTGCCATGAGTAGTGCGGGCAACGGATGGTTTTCTTACACCCTTCCTGCTGACTGTGCCAATTTGATATTTAGTAACAATGGCGGAGGCCAGACCGCAGATCTTAGCACCTGCAACAATACGCCATGGTATTACGAAGGGGTATGGTATGCGGATGAACCCAACACCGGTGGCGGTGGCGGAGGCACGGGCAATAGCTTCGAGGTGTTTGTGCAGGGCTACACGCACTTCTACGCTTGGGATGATAATCAGAATGCTTTGGCAGGTAGCTGGCCTGGTACCACCCTTACGGCCGATGGGGCCTGGATGAAAGGGTCCATTCCTGCCAACTGTACCAACGTGATCTTTAGTAACAACGGGGGCAACCAAACGGCAAACTTGAGTACTTGTAGCAATGCGCCGTACTACTACCAAGGCACTTGGCATGCAGGCGATCCTACCGGTGGGGGTGGTTCCGGTAGCAACACCATGACGGTGTATGCACAAGGCTATACTACCGCTTACGCCTGGGATGATAATCAGAACCCCTTGCTAGGAGGGTGGCCTGGTACCACAATGAGTAGTGCTGGCGGTGGATGGAATAGTATCACCATCAATGCCAATTGTGCCAACGTAATCTTTAGCAATGGTGGAGGTAGCCAAACGGCTGATCTCAATACCTGCGGGGATAGCTGGTGGTATAACAACCAATGGTACAGCAGCAATCCGCTAGGAGCCCGTGGTTCGGCTTCCGCTACGCTCATGCCCGACGAGATCGGTTGGAACCTTTACCCAAACCCTTTTACAGACGGAACCACCGTGCAATTCTCCTTGGCTGAGGGCCAGGAGGTGGTACTGGAGATCATTGACCTCACAGGCAAGCGGGCCGAATTGGTACGGGAGTGGATGCCTGCCGGGGCGCACCGGGTAAGTGTCTCTGAAGAGCAACTGCCTTCGGCTAGTCAGGTATTCATCACCCGATTGACCCTTGGTGACCGTTCCTTCACCCAGAAGATGATCCGGATTGATTAACTAATATTCATAGCGTATTCACACATAAGCCGGGGGCCGTTAGCCTCCGGTTTTTTTTGTGCCGTCTTCAGACTGCATAATCAGAAAGCAAATGTGATAGGAATAGGTCCTTTTCCGCCCGTATAATCATAGGCACTGCTGTGCAAATAGTGCTGGGGCTCATTTACAATTCGCGCCTTCACCGGATTATTATGGATGTAATCGATCTTTTGTTTCACTAGGTAGGCGGACGATAACTCAATCGGGTGACTGTGCTGTTGCCACACTTGAAAGTTGGTATTGTTACTGTTGTACCTACCAGCACGGTCAAACATCCATTTCAACCATTCTTTCCTACTTTCTTGCGGATGCTCTTGAATGGCGTCATATAGCTTGATGGAAGTCCATTTTTTCAGATCCCGAACTATATGTTGCATGGGATTTTCCAAGGTGCCAATAGCCAAATGTACGTGGCTGGACATAATGCACCATGCGTAGACTTCAAGCCCTTTGTGTTCTATACAATGGTTAATGCTATTTATGAGAATCTCTTGATATTCTGGTCGGATAAAAACGTCAATCCATTGAATAATCGAGAAGGTAACGAAGTAGGGTTTGCTCTGGTCTCGAAATTTGTAATTCCTACTCATGAAAAACTGTGATCATTAGGCCTTATTGAAGATATGCAAAAAAAGCTATTATAAGGTATGAGTAATTTTTGCGTAAACCTCTAAGGATTTATCAAGTCTGAAGACTTGTTCGTTAGTTACCCCAAGTTTGAAAACTTGCGGTAGACCTTCTTCAGATTAAAACCTTTGTGCGTTTACCGAGTATAAGATTCCTATGCAACCCATGCAGGGACTGTCCCCCAAGCGATTCAGGCGTTACGCCACCCTCTTTATGTTGGTGGGCACTATCCTCATCGGTTTACAGGATGCCTTTCGCGATGGTTTCTCCGGGAGGTATGATTTACAACAATCCTTCGGGAGGGTAGCGCTTATCCTCCTGTTACCAGTCCCCCTGATTCCCGTACTACAGTACTTGCTTCGCAATATCTGGTACGTCCGGCCTCAGCGGTATTTAGCCTTGGGATTGCTTACCTGCTTTGCTTTTGTGGTGCTTTCCTTCCTGCTTTCTAGCGTCCTGCTGAGGCTAGCCGGGTTTGAGTCAGAATGGATCTCTGCCACCTTCCTAAGGCAGTATTTGGGCCGGGAGGTTTTGCTACTGGTGCTAATTTCAGCCTTGGCGGCTATCGATGCAAAATTCCCCAAAGTGGAAGACGACTGAGTTATTCCTCGGGCCCTTCAAAGTAGCCGGTGGGTACCAGGTCATCCTTGCTTATCCCGAGTTGCTCCCTGAGAGCATGGGCCTGCTCTAAAAGCGTAGCATGGGCTACCTTCTTGCACTGGTCAATGGCCTCTATTTCCACAAAGAACTCCCCGGTGGGGAGTGTGTCTAAGTGCACCTTTAGGGTGCCAACCCAAAAGATCTGGCGGGTTTTGTGTATTTCGCCTAGCGTTCGGTGCTCTCGGCGCAGATCATACAGGTCCTCCTCGGTTGGGTCCAGGTCGTAGCGAAATACCGTGGTAGTTTCCACGCCGTCCTGTTCCGTACGCTCATAGTGCGTGATTAGGCTCTCCACCGTACCCTGCCGCCATTTCAGTTTGCCTCGGTCTACTTCATAGTAGGTGTCCGTTTGCACATCCACTCCCGCAAAGCGAGCGTTCATGGCGCGTAGCTTGTTTTCAACGGAAAGCAGCTCGTATAGCTGTGCCTTCAGGGTTACATCTTGGTAGCGTAGCGGTTCCATGGCGCGAAGGTAGAAGTTGGAGGCTCCAACTTCTTGCCAGGAGATACATTTATTTCTGCCCCGAGGGAGGCTGATTACTCCCTATGGGATTATCAAAGCCATGAGTTGGCACCTTACCCCATTAATCCTTACCTTTTTCTTGGCCAAACTCAAAATTCGCAACATGTCATTACTTACCCTTAAGTCTTACTGGCGCACCGGTAGAGGTGTATCCCGTCGCTATGTACTGGTCAACCTGGTAGGGTTGGCAACCTCTTTCTTGGTGGCTTTGCTATTGCATAGTTATATCAGCTTCGAAAGCTCCTATGATGAAGCCTTGTCTCAAGTATACCGGGTCAACTCTACTTGGATTCTGGAAGGAGAAAGTCGGTATTCTGCTCAATCCCCCGTTCCCTTAGCGGATGACTTAGCCGACCATTTGCCCGTGGGCTCCCTAGTAGTGAGAGTAGACCATTCGGATGCTTTGGTTCGGTATCAGGGTCAGGTATACAACGAAGATCATTTGGTTACCGCGGAGGCAGGTTTCATGGAGCTATTTCAGGTAGAAGTACTTGCGGGTGATCCCACGGGTAAGTTGAGTGAGCCCTATTCCGTGGTACTGACCGCGTCTATGGCTAAGAAATACTTCGGAGAGGCCGACCCCATCGATCAAGAATTACGGATCTACAAATACGATCCTGATGGGCAGGGGGCTGATTATCGGGTTACGGCAGTAATAGCTGATCCTCCCACCAATCAGCATTTGCCCTATCAGGCTTTGATTTCCTATGCCACTGCACCTGCAGCCTTTCCGGCTTTCTTTGCTGACCCAAGCCCAATATCTACGGAGTTCTATACCTATGTTCAGCCCGTTGGCAACCCTGAGAGTCTTTCGACCCTTCTCCACAGCCTGGCCCCTGTGCAACAAGATGGAGTGAACCTGACCTACAATCTGCAGCCTATTACGAGCATACATCTATACTCCGATTTGGAGGATGAATTACCCGGCCATGGTACTCACACCACAGTGGCCGTAGCCCGTTCTTTATTAGCGATAGTACTGCTTCTAGTAGGCATTAACTTCACCATCATGAGCCTGGCCCAGGCACATGCTAAGCTAAGACAGGTAGGAATAAAGCGGGTATTGGGGGCACGTTCGGTAGAGGTAGTCCGGGAGATTCTAGTGAGCAATTGCCTGCTGATTTTGCTGGCCATGGGCTGCGCCATGACCGTTCTATTGATGTTAGGGCCATCGGGCTTTTCCATCTTGCCCCGCTTTGCCTTTCCGCTGGCACCACTTCATAGCTTGGTGGTGGTCACAGGCTTGGGGCTATTGGTGGGGTTGCTTGCGAGTGCATTGCCTGCGGTGTTATTGGTGCGGGTACAGCTGCTTAGTGCCCTAAAAGAAAAAGTGGGTACTCAGCCTGGCTGGGTAAACCGATTTCGTTCAGGGCTAGTCACTTTGCAAGTAACAGTTTTGGTAGGCGTGTTAGCCACGGCCTTGCTTGTCCGTAGCCAGCTTCAACATCTTATGCAGTACAACCTCGGATTTCAGCCGCAAGGGGTGATTTCCCTCCGTACCAATGGTGACGAGGCCGTTATGGCAGGGTACGCCGCTTTCCGCGATGCCTTATTGCAAATACCCGAGGTGGAAGCCGTAGGGACTACCAATTCTATGCTGGTAGATGGGTTGGATGAAGAAATGATAGCCATACAGGGGCAGGGCCAGAACCAAGAAGCCCTACAGGTTTCCTTGTTACGTTCAGACCGTGATTTCACAGAAGTGTTTGGTGTTCCTCTGCTGGCAGGCCGGAATTTCTCTCCCAGCGCCATGGAAGGAGCTTCAGAATTCCTGATAAACGAACGCATGCTGACCACCCTAGGAATGGCTGGTCCTGAGGAAGCACTGGGCCTTTCGGTAACCGCTGATGGCTGGGTGGGGACAATAGTAGGTGTGGTGCAGGATTTCCACTTTGACAACCTGCGAGCACCGCTCACCGGGCTATTCATTCAGCAGCGTACCGATCGCTTTTCTCAGATTGCGGTTCGTGTGTCCGGTCATACCCTAGAAGGTCTGGGTAAGCTCCAAGAAGCCTGGAAAACCGCCTTTCCTCAAGCCTTGTTTGAGTATCGTTATTACGAAGATGCCTTGGCAAGTTCCTACCAAGCCGAGGCGCAGCTACTACATGGATTACAAGCTGCTACGATCTTTATTATCCTGGTGAGTGCTTTGGGGGTACTTGGCTTGTCAGAATACATAAGTCAAGCAAAGCTTAAAGAAGCAGGAGTTAGAAAAGTGCTTGGGGCCTCTTGGTTAGGTGTGTATTGGCTCAATGGGCGTGTATTTGTAGCCATGACCGCCTTGGCTGGCCTGCTAGCCCTGCCTTTTGCTTGGTGGGGTTACCGTATGTTTTCCGCAGAATTCACCTATGCATTGCCCTTCCAGTGGTCTCTGTTTGTATTAGGGCTGGTGATAAGTCTATTGCTAATGCTCAGCCTCACGCTCTATCATGGCCTACGTTTGGCCTGGGTAAACCCTGTCAAGATTTTGAAGCAGGAGTAGGCACATTCCTACCTTGTTTTATGCCTCCATTTCCTCCGGTAGGGGGCGTGTCCAAGTGCACCCTAAGGGAGCCCACTCAGAATCTCTACTAGGATTACCATAATACACCTAGTGTTTGCTGT
>JBCBHI010000227.1:0-7103 GCA_038525885.1 Bacteroidota bacterium | reverse complement strand
ATGAGAGGCTTACACAGGCTCAGATGGCCCATACCCTAAATCATGAGCTCTCCTTGCACGCCAGCAGTGACCTCAAGTTGATTATGAAGTTGAGGGAAATGGGGAATGCCACCATGGCTACCAACTACGTGAAAGCCACCCTATTTAAACGTGGGGTACATTCCGGAGATTACCATCATCAGTTGTTGGCTCAGGATAAGCATCCCCGGTTGAAAGCCACCCACAAGGCGATGGTCGCCAAGCTACAAGGCAGAGGAGTTAGCGCGGCTAGCCTTCAGGAAGACTATGCTGCCGACGTGAAGGACCACCGCCACTATATACCTACTGCGTACGTACCCCCTGGCAAACGATGACGTGACTCCTTAGCACCTTTCGTCACGGCACCTAAGCCGTAAGGGCAGAGCGCCGGGAGGACCTACAAAAGCCCTAATCATCATGGAACCTACTACTCTATGCCTGTTTTAGATTTTGGACCCCAAACCACCAGAACTACTTCCGAAAGGAATTCGAGAGGAGGGGTACAACAGCCTGCGAAGGCCCTTGGCCCCCAGGCCAACCGCACCGGCTTGCCCGATGGCCTGAAGGCCAAGATGGAAGGCACCTTTGGTACCCGGCTGGATAACGTCCGGGTGAACAAAAACAGCAGCTTCCCGGCCAAGGTAGGGGCCATTGCCACCACCCAAGGCAACCGGATAGACTTTGCACCCGGCCACTACAACCCCCATACTGCCCAGGGGCAAAAGCTGATTGGGCATGAGGCCTGGCACACCGTGCAGCAGGCGCAGGGCCGGGTAAAGCCCACCCTGCAGATGAAGACCGGGCATATGGTAAACGATAGCTCGCAGCTGGAAGCGGAGGCTGACCGAATGGGCGAGCGCGTAGTGCATGCACCGGCTACTGGGGAGCAGCCCCCGGTGGTTTCAGACTCCTATCCTGGAAATACCCAGGGGCCTATACAGCGGACCGCCATTGGGTTTGAAGTACAGATGCTGAAAAGTAAAATAACCTTGGGCACGCCACCCTCCGAGGTCAAAGGCGCTCAGGATCTCACCGCTGATTACCCATGGTTTGGTAAGTCCTGGACCTGTGTACGGGACGGCGAGAATATAGAAATGGTTACGGAACCTCATACTCTTAAGGCCGTCCCCAAGAGGGATCAACTGACGCAGGATGCATTTTCATTGATGGAAACCATGGGCGAAATCACCCAATTTGGAGATTATATCAGGCGGGCCGGCGGAAAAGGGCCTTTCCAGATTGGGGGAAAATGGGTGCAGGTAGAAAGGGGCGATACACATGGGCAAATTCAAATCAATACCGACCTGCCGCTGGATCGCTATTCTACTTTGGTGGCTCGGTCCTCCCAAGTAATGAAGCAATGGGGCACGGACGCCAAAGGAACAGAGGATGTCGATGAGACTCAACTCTTGCGGCAAGCCTTTGGGGCCGATGGGGTCTTTCGCTGGACAAGAAAAGACACCACCCAGGAGCTAGCTGCCGTAGCAGAAGCTACCAAGACTCTGGAGGCTATAGATGATGAGGCCCTCTTTCTACTAGTAAATGGCGTAACGGGTGGCGTACAGTCTTTATTTGGCCCACAAGTGCAGGTGCCTGATGAAGAAGATTTGGATCAGATTGCCGGCAATTTGCGCGGCCTGCTGGGCTTATTGGCACACCACGTAATCCATGAGGCAGATTACCACAAGGAATACGTCAAGGACCAAACCATGGTGCATAAAGTTTTGCTCAATAGCATCATCGATAAGCTGGTGACCGACGGACAAATTGAAACCTTCAATCCCCGAGAGGTGAAAAAGATATTGCTTGGAGTGGTGATGCCAGTGGTAAAGGATAAACGTTTTGCCCAAAGGCTTATTCAGAGTCTTGTTTTCTCCAAGGACCCCGTGTGGAACGAAAGAGAGGCTAAGGAAAGACTATCTGACAGTGGGTATTCTGGCCCCAGCGACCTTCGGCAGAAACTGGTGGTAGAGCTCAGACGGGCTGCACCCTTACCCATTGCAAAATGGACTCCCTTTGTACTGGCTGCTTTTGACTATTTTATGATAGACCCTACCGGGAATTATGAATAAGGAAGAACATTTGCACCACTCCTCAGCCCATGAGGAAACGCTTTCTCCCGTCATAGGCACCGAAGCCGTGGGGTATCCCGCCCGGAAGGCTGTCCCCTTGGGCGGTGTGAGTGCCCCAGCCGCAGCTTGGCCATCTGCCAAGCCCGTATTGCAGGCAAAGACGGGGCGCATGGTGGGCAATACGAATTATGGGAGGGTAAATTCAGGATTTGGGGGCGTCATCCAGCGGCAGGAAGACAAAAATGAGGACATCCTGAGTAGGTTAGAGCAGGCACCCAAGTTCACTTTAGATGAGGCAGATTTTGACGTAGATGAGAAAAAAGTAGTGGTCCTCTCAGGCCACGGGGCCTGGAATATTGATGATGGCGCTTTCCAGGTGCCACAAGGCATTACCTTGTACTACTATGCCAGGCATGCAGATCCTACCTACAACATTCCCCGGCTGGATAAACTGGCTGCCTCTGGGGCGGATGTTTCGCAGGCTGCTCCACCAGTAGAAGTGGTACGGGGTGGAGAAATGACCTATGATTATACCTTGTACCCAGAGGATAGTGGTATCCGGAATGTGGGATCCAAAAAAGGAAACGCCAGGTATTTGTATAGAGTACAAGGGGCTACCCGGCTGAGCCAATTGCTTACGCTACGGAAGGTAAAAAATATTGGTCAGGTGCACTGGCACGCTTGCCGGGTTATTGATGGGCCCCAGTGGTTCACTACCCCCCTGGGGAGCCAGATTAGTTGTGAAGATATTTCAAGTATTCGCAGGAAGCATAATAGGGAAGAGAAACATAAAAGTGAAAGAATAATAGATGAGGATGTAGTCCGCATATTGAGAGATCGGCATTATGTAGATGACCAGATGCGACGAACGGGCGTGGACCTCAATGAAAGATCGCTTGGGTATCGGTTTCACCCTAAAGCTTTGGCCAAATTAACTGTGGTATTGGAAGCAGCGAGAGGAGCGGTCACTGCAGATAGCACACAACAGCAAGAACGGTTTGCCCAACTCAACGCTGCTCTGCTAGAGCCTCCACAGGCTCAAGCCGATGCTGAAGAAGAAGCTGATGCACAAGTGGAGGTAGCCGATCAGGATCAGGATGCAGAGGTTTAGACTCCTGGGAGGATACCCTGGGGTACCCCGCCCAGTGCCCCATCCAGAGCTTGCTGTGACTCACTTCAGCCCTTAGTAGACCCAATGCCGCGTAGCGCCACGAAAATGAGAGGATGGTCTCGTGGTGGGTCGGGGACGCCCAGTCCACTCTAAGCCTACGCGGCGCGGTGGTCTTACCACTGATAGGGTATAAGGGAGTAAACAACCAGATGGCAAAACTCATCCATCGCAAGGTCAACGGTAGCCCTACCAGTCTTAGCTAAATCTATTCCGTCATATAATCGTAATCTATCTTCCCAAGAGGTAAAGGCGACAACTACCTACAGCAGTCTCTTATTACGGCAAATATTGAGTCCGCCACCCTTTTGTCCACTACTCCTATGGCTAGCCGAGCAGGAGCTTAGGTACCTTCCAAAACCGACCCGCCTACGCCAGCCCCGCAACTATTACTGCCGGTATCTCCTTGCTTGGCCTCACCATACCTGAGGGGTATCGGATACCCTTGGGCACCCACCCTCCAAGACTATTTCCTATCCCATGCTAGTTAACGGGTTCATTATCAGTGCTTTGATTTATATTTTTTACAAATACGAATTTTATTGGCGTGTCTTCAATATAAAATTTACGAATATTATAAGCCCATGAAAGGAACAAACCTTGGCGAATTTGAAGAGCTGATCTTACTGGTAGTAGGTATTCTGTATGACGACGCTTACGGAGTAGCCATCAAGGATGAGATTCTGAACCAGACCGGACGCACGGTCACCTTAAGCAGCGTGCACTCTGCCCTGTACCGCCTCTTGGATAAGGGGTATCTGGAAAGTCGGTTTGGAAAACCGGCTCAGATCCGAGGCGGCAAGCGCAAAAAGCTCTTTAGTCTCACCTCAAGTGGGGTCGCCGCTCTGCAAGATGCCCGGAGCCAACGCGATCAATTGTGGAATGCGCTCCCCTCCGCCATATTCAATATCTGACCGGAGCCTCTTACCCTCCCATTGAATTTATAGACTCGATGTATCCAGTCTACCCCACCCACTCGCAACACACCCCATCGCTCTATGTCCAAATCACCTCCCCCACCGCGCCTGGCATTCGCCTTTCTAGCCTGGTTTTGTAAGGATGACCTTCTCGAAGAGATTGAAGGTGATCTCTACGAGGAATTCAGCATTCGAGCCGAGCGAAACCTCACTTGGGCGCGGTGGATGTATGCCTGGCAAGTGCTATCCTTCTTTCGCCCTTTTGCCATGAAACACTCCTCACAACTATTTCCCCGCACCAATATTATGATCACCCACTACACCAAAATTGCCTTTAGGGCCTTCGGAAAGCAAAAGCTATCCGCAACCATCAATGTGCTCAGCCTCTCCCTGGGCTTGGCCGTAGTCATCCTGATCTACCTATTCGTACAAAATGAAATAACCTTTGACCGATACCACACGCAAGGGGATCAGATATTCCGCGTCAAGCAGCTACAGATAGACGGAGACGGCAACGTGATTGCCAAAATACCCGCCCACCCCTTGGGATTCCATACCGCAGTTGCCGAAGCCATTCCCGAAGTGGAAGGAATTACCCCCATCTTTAGTAAGAACTCCCATGTAAAAAGTAACCATCTCCTGCGAGAGGACAGGGTCATTGCCGTGGATGCCAGTATGTTCTCCATGTTCACCTACCAGGTGATTGATGGAACCCTGGACCAAGTACTCACCGGACCACAAGATGTAGTGATCACCGAGTCCATGGCAAAGTTACATTTTGGTACCCCCTACGTGGTAGGCAAAACCTTGGATATCCGATTCATAGATGAATACGCTACCTACAAGATCGCCGCCGTGATCGCTGACCCTCCCCCGAACAGTTCGCTTCCCTTTAGCGCCGCCGTTCCCTTTTCCGTGGTTCAAAACCATGAGGGCTACGCCATGTTCCCTGCTTGGTCATTATACTTTCTGCCCGAGTTTATACACCTCAGGGAGGATGCAGATTTGCAGTTAGTCGTCCAAAAACTGGGGGAACTCGCCGAGGAACACCAAACGTACGAACTCAAGCGACTGAGCGAACAACATGGCGAAGGGGTTCGCCTCTCCTACGAACTCCAACCCTTGACCGATCTACACTGGGACAAAGAGCATCCAAGTAACCTTCACGCTCCCGGTGACCGGGATCAGGCGTTTATTTTAGGTGGAATCGGGTTAATCATCTTGCTCATTGCCTGCATCAACTTCACCATCCTGGCCCTGGGCCGTAGTACTTGGCGTGGCCGCGAAATAGGCTTGCGGAAAGTAGTGGGTGCCCGTCGCCGGCAGATCATCCATCAGTTTTTAGGAGAATCCATTGTGCTCGCCTTTCTCAGCTTGGTGACCAGCATCCTGCTAGCCGCTCTGGCCCTACCGGAGTTTGGCCAGGTAGCCAGCCGAAACCTCAACATTAGTGCCTTATGGGACCCACGTGCGCTAGCCTTCCTGGTACTGCTTACTCTCGTAACGGGGCTGTTGGCAGGTGCGTATCCTGCCGTCATTCTTTCTCGTTTCAAGCCCGTGTCCATGTTTGGTAGAGCCATCGTACTCGGTGGCCGCAACCGTACCAGCAGTACCTTGATCCTCACCCAGTTCGTGCTCAGTACTACCTTGGTTATTATCACCCTGGTTATGTCCGACCAGTTGCGGTATATGGCACAAAAGGAATTGGGCTATCAGGATGATTTGTTGGTGGTAATAGATCCCAACGGGCAAGAAAACAAAGCCTTCTTCAATCACTTCAAAAACGAGATGGCAAATCATCCGGGTGTCGTAGAAATTACTGCCACCGCGCCTACACCATCCAAAGGAGTTTTCACGGGTAGGATTGAGTACAACGAGGAACAGATAGAAGGGTCTATGTTCTATGTAGAAACCAACTACCTGGAAACCATGGGCATGGAATTAGCAGAGGGCCGTTTTTTTAGTGAGCTCAATGCTTTGGATAGCATTGAAAACATCGTGGTAAATGAGGCCTTTGTGCGCGAGCTCGGTCTTGAGAACCCGGTAGGCAGTGTGTTATCCGGATTCAACACCGCCAATGTTAAAGATCCGGTCATCATTGGGGTGGTCAAAGATTTCCACTATCAGTCCATGGAGTATGCTATCAAACCCGCCTGGATGAAGTTAGAAGACCTTGCGTATATGCATGACCTGGTTATTCGCATTAGCCCCGTAGACGTGCAAGGTACCCTCGCCGAACTAGAACAATGCTGGAAGCGCTTATCTTCCGATATGGTTTTCCAATATACTTTTCTGGAAGACGACGTAGCGAGACAGTATGCCCAGCAAGAGCGATGGGCTAAGGTGGTACAAGTGGCGGGTATTCTCGCCACCGCTGTGGCCTACCTGGGTTTATTTGGACTTATTGCCTTATCGCTAGCCAGCCGAATGCGCGAAATCAGCATTCGCAAAGTCCTAGGCGCCAATTTTATGGACGTGAGCATTACCCTATCAGCACGGTACCTCAAGATGATCACCTTGGCGGGCCTCGTAGCCATACCCATTGCGTGGTATATCGGGCATACTTGGCTCCAGTACTTTGCATACCACGTAGACATCCATTGGTCCACCTTCGTATTCGTGATGGCACTACTGGTTGCGCTATTCCTACTCACCATTGCCTACCATCTCGTGCAGTCGCAACGGATCAACCCTGCGGATACCTTGGGGAAAGAAACGTGATTCCGAGAATAGCGCCCCAAAGGGCCCAATAGAATGATACACCACCGAAAATACCATGAGGCTGTCTTATAAGACGATTTTATGAAGTTGCCGCCAAACTTTCTTCGGGCTAATTGTGGGAGCAGGTGTTGACCATCGGTCGGACGGCTTTCTAGGTGACGCATATAGCTGACTAGGCGTCACCGTCCGACCGGTTTCCCTCCCGAT
>JBCBHI010000226.1:0-7110 GCA_038525885.1 Bacteroidota bacterium | reverse complement strand
TTCGGAGGGAAATACCTCCGAATCAGTCGCCGTGGCAGTAATGAATTCGGCCGAGCCGAGAGCGGTGGTGAATACCACATCAAATCCCACGCGCCCTTCGGCATCGGTCGTGACTAACTGGCTACCTAAAAACTCTTCGGCCTCGAACAAATCACTATCGTTGAGCCTCGCATTGTTGTAAAAGTCTAAGCGGAAGTCGGCATTCGCTGCTCCTTGATACTCCCCCTGGACACGTGCCTGTAGGCCATTCAGGTCTCGGCTGAAAATGGAGGGGAAATTGAGTAGACCATTGGGCCCCGCATCTGCATCGAGCACATCATTGCGCGACACGCCGTCATTGGCCAAGTCAATCCCTGCCAGGGCATTGCCTACCAAGAGGTTGCCCACAAGCTCGTTCCTCAGCGTATGCCCTTGGTCTTCCAGCAGGGTAATACCGTTGGCTTGGTTATCACGAATGATATTGCCTTCCCCAGCTAGGAGCCCGCCCACTAGTACATCTCGGCTATCTATCAACCGAATGCCATCACCTATATGATTTGCAAGGTAGTTACCTTGCAGAACCAGGCTATCCGCGTTAGCGAGGTGGATTCCGTGCCCTTGATTGGGCAAGCTTGTTACGGTATCGGCTGCAACACCCAAGAGGTTATGCTGCACCGTAGAAAGGCCCGAAATAGAAGTCAATATCATGGCATCACTCCCATTGGCAGCCATATGGTTCCCGTCTGTAGGCTGGGAACCTCCTACGGTTAGGTCCTGGGCACTAGTCACCTGCAGACCCACACCACCATTGCCCAGGGCCTGGTCTCTGCTGAGGTTTAGGCCTAAAGTGTTTTGGGTAACGACCACTGTCTGTACTGTATCCAGTACAATCCCCTGGGCGAGGTTTCCAGAAACCAGATTAGCCGTGATGGAGAGCTGATCAATATCGGTGGCATGTATGCCTATCTGGTTGGGTAGGGCCAGTTGCCCACTTCGGGAGACCCCCAGGTAGTTATTTTCAATCTGGATGTTCTGTCCGTCCAGCAGGCGTATTCCAGGCCCAGCATGTCCACCAATCAGGTTACGGTGGTCCGTGGAGGCCCCACCAATTTGGAGTGTATTCCCCAATTTAGCGAAAACCCCCACGGTACCGTTGGGTAAAGGTGCACTACCATCTATCGAAACACCGACGGTATTGCCCTGCACCTCACCCCCGGTCACCTGCCGTATAAATACGCCTGCGTGCAGGTTTCCGGATACTACATTATCGTTGATAATTATTTGATTGGATTCCTGGACCTGAATCCCGTTTTGGTTGGGCCTCGCTAGGGTACCCGTGCTATCGGTACCTATCCGGTTGTGCAGCACCTCCGTCCCGTCGGCTCGCAGCAGGGCTACCCCTGCCTGAGTACTGTTGGAACCGTTGGCCCCAATCACATTCCCTTGGGCTGCGGTTTCTCCCCCAATGTGGGCGTCTTCCGCGTCCACCACGGCAATACCTGCCGAGTCATTGCTTAAGGCCGTAGTACCATCCGCACCGAGCCCAATCATGCTGCTTTCCACCTGTGCGCCATCCGAACCAGCACCAATCAGGATACCTACCTGGCTATTCACCAGGGTACTCTCCCGAACTAGGCCACCGGGCGATTGCACCAGCCGCACTCCCGCCTGGGCAAACCCCAAGCCCGAAGCTACCCCATTAGCATCCGTACCTAGGTAACAGTGCTCTACCCGAAGGCCGGGGCTATTTTCTGCCCGGATACCGTCACCCGTACCGGAGTGCAAGGCCAGCCCAAGGACTCCGGGGTTTACTACGTTCACAAACCGGAAACCGGTCCCGGGGGCTTCTATCTCAATGAGAGGAGCGCCCGCAAATCCCGGCTGCGTAGTGCCATCAATGGTGATGCGCTCAGTAAGCGCCGGCAGGTCTGTCAATAGGTTGATTTGATGCGGCCCTACCCCGGGGATGGCAAAGGAAATTACATCGGGGGTGGGAGCCGCATTGGCATCCATAATGGCCTGTCGCAGGGAGCCCGGCCCACTGTCATTGGTATTGGTAACCACAATAGGGTCATCCCCTACAAAATCGCTTTGCCACCAGACTACTTCACCACTTTGGGAGGCACTACCAATGATATCGAGACCTCCGTCATTATTGATGTCGGCCAGGGTAAGGCCAAAGGGCTCCAGGAAGTTACCATCGATAAGGCGCGTCGTGAAGTTTTGGGCACCGTCGTTTTCTAGCCATACGATCTCATCGGCAAACAAAGCCCCGGCAAACACGTCCACGTCGCCATCAAAATCGATATCAGCCGCTACCACGTTGCTATTTGCGCCATCAAAATCGGTGAGAATACTACGCTTCGTAAAGACCTGATTCCCGTCATTTTCAAACCAAGCTACCTCATCCGAATTACGGGCTACCCCTACCACGTCTATGTCACCGTCACCGTCCATATCCACCGGAAATACGTCCGCCGCAAAATCAAAGCCTGTGGCCAGCGTGCGCTTGGTGAACGACTGGCTCCCGTCGTTTTCGTACCATACCACCTCATCATTGGCGGCTCCGGTGGTGAGAAAATCCAGGTCGCCGTCTTGGTCCAAATCCAGTAATTCAATATCCGTAGGTTGATTGAGGTTATTGTCTACATTGCGCCGGGTGAAGTTCTGGGCACCGTCGTTCTCAAACCACGCAATATCGTCCGCACTGCTGGCTACGGCCACCACATCCAGATCACCATCTGCGTCTACATCCGCCGCCCGTATCGCCTGTGCCCCATCAAACGAACCCAAAATGGTATGCATGGTGAAATTTTGACTGCCGTCATTTTCAAACCAAGCTACATCATCGTTGATATTGCCGGTCGCCAGCACATCCAGATCACCATCATCGTCCACATCGGCTACATCTATGCCGATGGCTCCCAAAAAGTTAGTGTTGATGTCACGTCTTGTGAAGTTGTTGCCCCCATCGTTCTCAAACCACACCACATCGTGTAGCACCCGAGAGGCGCCTACTACATCCATATCCCCGTCTTGATCCAGATCTATCCCCACCATGGTGCGGGCTCCGGTGAAGGCATCGTCAATGATGTTCTTGACAAACCGGGGGGCCTCCGGGAAATCTGCGGGTTCGGAAGTATGCCCATTGTCTAAGTCTACTAGTACTGCCGTGGCAAATTCTGAGGACGGTAGTGCAGTGGGGAAAGTCCTGGAGAAGTTCAGCACACCTAAGACATCCGTACGACCGTTGAAACTGCCCAATAGCCGGGCCATGTCCGCAGCACCGTGTATTCCAGCGGCCGCATTTTCGTAGAAGTCAATCCGTATGTTGGTATTGGGAGTAATGGCGATACTGCCTTGCAGCGTCAGGGTATTGCTTACCACCTGACCAAAATCGAAGGTAGGCCGGTTGATCAGGGCATTGGGTCCCGTATCCGCATCGCCTGCATCATTGGCGGTAGGTCCATCTCCCCCTAGGTCAATGGCCGAAAGGGTATTTTGGAAGATCAGATTTTGAGAAAGCCGGTTACCGTTGGCGGTGCCCACGTTCTCTTGTACCACTATGCCGTGCCCGGCGTTGAAAGCAATCCGGTTCCGGATGGCTTCTGAAGTCCCTCCCACCACATTGTCATTACCGTCTACTATCGCCACTGCGTCAGCTCCATTACCGAGGGCAGAAGAGTCCGTGGGATTCAAACCAATTAGGTTTCCCTGGATAGTATTTTGATCGGCTTGGTTCAAGGCAATGCCCCTCAGGGTATTGCCAGAGATAGTGGACTGCGTGACCGAGCCAGCATCGCTATTGTCAATCTCAATGCCTGCGCCATTGGCTAATGCCGCCGTGCCGCTTCTATTTACCCCCACGAGCAGATTAGTAAGGGAGAAATTATCGGAACCGTTCTCTACCCGAAATCCAACACCATTACTCACCAAGTGGGTATTTCGAAGCACGGCCCCGGTACTTCCATTCAAGCGGACACCCGCACCACCAAAACCCAAGCCGGCAGCATCTCCCGTTGAGTCCGTACCGATTACTAAATCCCGCAGGTTTACGTCCGCACTGTTGCTTACCCTAATGCCGTCTCCCGTTCCAGAGTACATCCCTAGGCCCGCCAGAGTACTTCCGTTGGAATTATTGAGTACCAATCCGTCCGTTATCACCTGAATAAATACCCGCGGTTCTCCCACAAATCCAGGTTGGGTGGTGGCATCCAGCGTGATGGGAATGGTAATCGCTGGCAGATCGCTTAGCAATGAAATAAGATGATGGCCCGCACCGGGAATATTGAATGTTACGGTAAGGGGGACTCCGGCGGCATTCCCGTCTAGGAGGGCTTGGCGTAAAGAGCCTGCCCCGGCGTCGTTAGTATTGGTCACTTCCACCGCTAATGGCGGCACAAAATCACTGAGGTAAATGGCTACATCGTCAGCATTTTGCGCGGTTGCTACCACGTCCAAACTGCCATTGCCATCCATATCTCCCAGGAAAATGCTGAAGGCCCCGTCGAAATTGCCATCAATGATTTGGGTAGTAAAAGAACCCGTGCCATCATTAATGTACATCCGAATATCGTCTGAGGAGGAAGAGGCGGAGAACAAATCTAAATCACCGTCCTGATCCACATCCCCGGCGGTTACTTCCCGCACCTGATTTACGTTGTCTACGTTGCTAGTGGTGAAGGTTTGGTTACCCGCATTGCGCAGAATTAGTACCTGGTTGTTGTCCCGAACCGCCACCGCAATATCAAAATCTCCGTCACCATCGAAGTCGCCGGGCCAGAGGCCCTGAGCGCCGTTGAGGTTACCGTTGAGGATGCGCTTGGTAAAGTTTTCGCTGCCATCATTATCATACCAAACCACATCATCGGCCTGGGCTGCCGCTGCCAATACATCCAAGTCACCGTCCTGATCCAGGTCAAAGGGTTCCAGGTCCAGCGGGGCATCCAGGAATCCATCGATGGTATGTTTGGTAAAGTTTTCGCTGCCGTCGTTTTCGTACCACACCACATCATCGGCCACCGCATGCCCGGCCAGAATATCCATGTCGCCATCCTGGTCCAAGTCCACGGGCATGGACCGGTTAGCCCCATCAGCCGCATTGTCGATAATGATTTTGGTGCCAAAGTTTTGGCTACCGTCATTGCGGTACCACACAATCTCATCTGCATCCACGGCCGAAGCCGTAATATCAATATCCCCGTCCCCATCTATATCTGCCGCAAAGGCAGTGCGGGCCCCATC
This sequence comes from Bacteroidota bacterium, assembly GCA_038525885.1. Lineage (GTDB taxonomy): Bacteria > Bacteroidota > Bacteroidia > Cytophagales > Cyclobacteriaceae > DMST01. Next base: position 1,887 of record JBCBHI010000226.1, on the reverse strand, counting down.
CAGATTGAGGTCCACAAAAATCTTCGTGAACGAGCCCGTGCCGTCGTTTTCGTACCAAACTACATCGTTGGCATTCCGAGACACGGAAAGGATGTCCAGGTCGCCGTCAAGATCCATATCAATGGTGAAGACGGACAAGGGGTTGTCCAGACTGGGATCAATAATCTGTTTAGTAAAGTTCTGGGAGAGGACCGTAACCGGGGCCAAAAGTATCCATAAAAAGACCAAGCCAAGGGTTAAAAATTGAAACCTTAGCTCGGGTCTACCGGACAAAAAAAGCGCCTTGGCCAGAGAGAGAGATTGCTGAAATAATTGCATAAACTAGCGTTTCGATAAGGAGCACCGGGCAGGATTCCGGTGGCGAAAGGGTACAAATGAAGGTGTGACCCAAATTTTTCCGTTCCTCAATTCCGACGTCTTTACTCACGAATCCGACAATCAACAACCAACTGAAAACCAATTACTTAATAGACAATTACATCCTCGTCAACCTTAGGTATACCAACATTCTCGACGTAGGCTAGCACATATCCGTCATGATAGTACCGGCTAGGCATGGTACACGCCAAAGCCAAGGCAGATAACTGCTTGAAAAGGGAAAGGGAGTTTGTATTTTACTTCCGCAGGCAGCCCGTATTCCAGGGCACGAACGGCCCGCACCAAATGAGATTTTGTATGAAAAAACAGCTCTTCATATACCTACTGTTTTTTACTGTCAACCATGCTACGTTCTCCGCTCAAGGGCCTACCGATAGCCTACGAAACTCCCTCTCACAAGCCGTAGATGATGCCGCTCGGCTACCCCTATTGGAAGCACTCGCTACGGTGTATTTACAGCAAAACCAATTGGACTCCTTTCGGCATGTAGCGGAGCAAGGGCAACAGTTGGCGCAAGCCTTGGGAGAGGTTCGTTACCAGGGGCGTTTTATGGTTTCAGAAGCCACCTACCTGAGCTACACCGCCAGTCGCCGCGAGACCATTGACAAATACCTGGAAGCCCTGGCGCTTTTTGAGTCCATCCCGGATTCCTTGGAAATCAGCGCCACCTACGCCTCGCTTATGGATTTGTACCAGGAACTGGGGCAACTTGACCAGGCCAGAATCCAATTCGAACGGGCTCAGCAATGGCTGCCCGCTGGCAATCCCCTGCAAGCGGCCGATCTTAACAACCGCATCGGGAGGATCTACAGCCTACAGCGGGGCGAAGAGAATCTGAATATCGCCCTGCGGTATTTTGAGGAAAACCTGCCCATCTATCAGGCACTGGAAAAGGACTACGAACTGGGCTTTACCTACATGAATATCGCCATCGCGCTGGACGAGCTGGGGGCCAACCCTGATTCTGCGCTGGCTCTATATGGCTTGGCTGGAGAATACTACCAAAAAGCCCACCGTCCGCTGGATGTGGCGGTCAACCTGGGCGAGATCGCTAGTTTTTACATCAACCAGCCCGATTACGTGCAAGCCCAGAGGTATGCCTTGCGCGCCCTCCACCTGATTGACTCCTTGGGGGCGGATAGCCGTAAGGTAGTAGTGCTGAGCAAGCTCGCGGAGATCCACCGGCACTTGCAGGCATATGAGGAAGCCATCGCCTACGCCCAGGAAGGTATAGCGCTGGCTCAGCGATTGCAGGACGTACACACCCTGGCCGACCTGCTGGGTATCATCTCCCGCTGTTACTACTACGTGGGCAATTCGGAAGAGGCATTCTTTTCCGAAATACATCGCTCCTACCTGCGAGACAGTATGGTGATGGCCAATAATCAGCTACAAATCACGGAGCTGGAGGAGAGCTTTCAGATTCGGGAGCGGGAAAGCCAGTTGGCTCTGCAAGAGTCTCAGCTCACGCAGCAGCGCCGCCTCATTTGGGGTATTGGGCTGCTAGCC
>JBCBHI010000225.1:0-7110 GCA_038525885.1 Bacteroidota bacterium | reverse complement strand
GGTTCTCCAACAAATCATTCATTTGGGTACCTAAAGAAAAACCCCAACCCATCAAAGGGTCAATTTCTAAAGAGGTCACCAGATTGTCAGTGCTAAACCGGGTAGCATAGTCGAAAGGACCCACCACGCGCTCCTTATCCTGCAAGCGGCGATAGTTGAGCAAGAAGCTATTGCGTTCAGGTTCCTCCTTGAATCAAATAGACATAAAGGCAGCTTTCCCTCACAGCGTCAGCCTGAGGTCCGAAGGTTCTTTGTTCTTTACCCACACCCGTTGGCAAGAGCTTACACCCAATTATGCTATTTCTCCTCCTCCACAAGCCTTATTTGAAAATCATCAATATGTAGGCCTGCGGGGTGCGGTGGTGTTTGACAACTCAGTCATCAGCGGTATGAACAGCATGGAGGGTACCCGGGGCAAAATTGAGGTAAAGAACTATTTCTCGCTGGGAACACCCGAAAGGTCTTTTGGTAACCTAAGTGCAGATTTCCGCCACTACCAACCGCTACACCGGAATCTCACCTTGAAGGTGAGAGGGTTCTATGGGGCCTTCTTCGGTCCGCAACGCCAGAGCTATTTGCTCGGTGGCATGGACAACTGGATACTGAACCGGACGCAAGACGAATTTGAACCGGGCAGCCCACTGGCAATAACCACCTTGCAAAACAATCAACAGTTATTGTTTGCTGAGTATGTTACCAGCCTGCGAGGATTTGACTACAACGTACTGAACGGCCGCCAGGCCTTACTTGGCAATGTAGAACTGCGCCTGCCTTTGGTTCGCTATTTCTATTCAGGGCCTATCACCTCCAATTTCTTCCGTAACCTACAGCTTACCGCCTTCTATGACATTGGATCCTCCTGGACTGGTCCTTCCCCATGGAGCGAAGAAAATGAGCTCAACACGGAAATCATTGAAAACGAAGGGTCTTCCTTCCGTATCGAGTTGATGAACTACAACAACCCTTGGCTTATGAGCTACGGGGTAGGCTTCCGCAGCGTGATTCTAGGTTACTACACTAAGTTTGACGTAGCCTGGCCAGTAGAGAATTATAATGTACCTGACATTCCCAGATTACATATCACGGTGGGCTATGATTTCTAAACCACCATCTACATAACAAACCATTTTAAGGCGTCCCAAAGGACGCCTTTTTTCATCTCAGCCATTTTAGACAAAGTGAGTGCTCTTTTCCCTTTTTCACCCACTCAGATGCTTCTCGGCATCATTTTTCCTTGTGATCCTGTATCCATATTTTTCCTTCAGGGTTTCCCTGAAATTCACATATAGTACGGACCTCAAAAGGCCTGTACTGCGTTATCTAATTAGAAAGCACCAGCAGTATGAAAACTATCCTCCTCTTTCCTGGACTCGATGCCATTGAGCAAGACACATTGCGCCAGCAGGTAATGTCCTGGCCAGAAATAATGGTGCGGATAGAAGAGGCACAGTCACTGCTTGATCAGGCTCGCATCCCTCTTTCACTCTCACAGACGCTGCTTAGCCCCCGGCAAGAAAGCCTGGCTTGGTTTTCAAGCATCGTGCTAACCGCCATGGCGGTTCAGGTAGGGGTGTTTGAGCGATATGAAAAGCAGGGCGGCCCTATAGATGGACTCCTAGGGATATCTATGGGCGATCTGGCTCGGAGTGTATGCGCAGGCGTAGCGGATTTCCCAGCCACCTTTATGGGTTTACAGCAATTCCTCAGTAAGCTGCCTCCGGTTTTGGGACGCGGCTCCACCTATCAGGTGAAAAGTGAAACTACCGTGGGCTTGCTCGATGAGCTACGTTGTGAGGAATATGGTGTAGCGGTTTCGGTGCATCAGTCTGATCAATCCGCCTTGGTAGCCGGCCCGGTGGACCGACTAAGGCAATGGTACGGTTACATCCAAAAACAGCCGCATCTCAAGGCCTTTGAGCTATTTGCGATCCCTGTTCCGCTGCACCATGCCCTTATGGAGCCAGTGGCCCACCAACTCACTGATTATGTAGATAGGCATGCTCAGTTTGAGCAAGGGAAGTACCGGATCTACTCTACTATTTTGCAAAAGCCAATAGCATCACAACAGGCTTTACAGCGCGAAATAATTGCCAACATTTATTCAACTGTACATCTAGCCCCAACCATCCGTAGCATTGTAGAAAAGGAGGAGAAAGTCCACTTTGTGAGCCTAGGCCCTGCCCCTACGTTATTGGCTTTCATCCGGCAAATGGATTTGCCTCATCATCAAATCACCCTTACGAATTTCTTCGCAGAAGAAACCGCTAGTCTGGCAACAAGCAATACGCTATGAATCGATTCCGAAACTTTTGGCGCACCCTGAAAGGGCTATACTATTTGTTACGCTTGGCCCTGGCTCCTAAAAGCAGCATTCTGCCTCTATTGAAACTAGGTAATCTCATTTCCGAGTCGAAAGCCTTTGCCAAAGCGGCCCATGGTTCTATGCAAGTCGAAAGCATTGCTGCGAGGATACAAGAACGTTACGGACCAGGAATTCCCGATCCCGAAGCTCTGATAAAAAATCCTGAGGGTAGCTTGGGGCACTCTTTAGGTACTTTTATGAAGAAAAATGAGCTCCAGGCCTACCCTTTCCCTATCCAAGCCGATTACTCTACCGAGGTTTATCTCAGGGAGCGCCGCCGGGAAATTCATGATATTCTGCACGTAGTGCTGGGTTACGATACTAGCCTAGAAGGGGAAGCTCAGCTGAATGCTTTTCTTAGTGGGCAGTCTGCCTACCCCATTCCCGTCATTATCAGTGCGGGTGTTCTCCTGCTGAGTGTCCGCAGGCAACCCGATAGAGTAGACCACATTTATGAATTGATAATGCGGGCGTACCTTCGTGGCAAGGAGGCCCAAGCCGTGCTGGGGGTTCGCTGGGAAGACCACTGGGCAACACCGCTGGCAGAATTGCGGGATCAGTTGCAGCTAACCCGAGGACTTGTCACCGCGAGCTAAACCTTTCCAAGGCTAGCTCTATAAAATCGAAAAGCCCCTTACCGAAACCGGCAAGGGGCTTTTTATTATCGACAGAGTAAACGCTTACTCTTGAATCATGCTAACCGGAGCTTCGTCCAAAACAACTTCTTGAGCAGGAGCGTCTTGGGGCAATGCACTGTGCTCATTCTCACCATGGGTGCCATCCACCGCAATGTGAGGAGCAATCACCAAAGCAACAATAGAAGTCAATTTGATGAGAATATTCATCGAAGGACCTGAGGTATCTTTGAAAGGATCCCCTACCGTATCACCTGTAACGGACGCTTGGTGAGGAGGCGAAGGACGCTCTTCCTTATGCTTGTACCAGGTCTTACCTTCAATCTCTACTCCTTTTTCGAAGGATTTCTTAGCGTTGTCCCAAGCACCACCAGCATTGTTCTGGAAGATGCCCATCAATACGCCTGATACAGTAACACCCGCCAGCATACCACCTAAGATCTCAGCTGAAGATACATCTGGGAATACTCCCTTAAGGCCAAAGCCTACCAACAGAGGAGCTACAATAGCAATGGCACCAGGGATGATCATTTCCCGGATAGAAGCCTGGGTAGAAATGTCCACACACTTCTCATACTCAGGCTTCGCCTTACCTTCCATGATACCTGGAATTTCTTTGAACTGACGACGCACCTCTTTCACCATTTCCATGGCTGCACGACCTACAGCTGCAATAGCCAGGGAGGAGAAGATGAAAGGAATCATACCACCTACGAACAAGGCCGCCAATACAGGGGCTTTGTAGATGTTGATGCCATCGATACCTGCCAAGCCTACGAAAGCAGCAAACAGCGCCAAAGCTGTCAAAGCCGCCGAAGCAATCGCAAAGCCTTTTCCTGTAGCTGCCGTGGTGTTACCTACTGCATCCAGGTTATCCGTACGCTCACGTACTTCATCAGGCAACTCGCTCATTTCAGCAATACCTCCCGCGTTATCCGCAATAGGGCCGAAGGCGTCAATAGCCAACTGCATGGCCGTAGTAGCCATCATACCTGCAGCGGCAATAGCCACGCCGTACAAACCAGCAAAGGCATAAGCCCCAACAATACCACCTGCCAAAATCAAGATAGGGATCAGGGTAGATTCCATACCCACAGAAAGTCCACCAATGATGTTGGTAGCGTGACCGGTAGACGACTGACGCACGATGGTCATCACTGGCTTACGGCCCATAGCAGTATAGTATTCGGTGATGATGGACATCAGAGCCCCTACTATCAAACCTACAGCAATGGCACCAAACACGCCCATTTTAGTAAACTCAAATCCACGGAGGGACATGGTTTCTGGCATGAGGTGGTTTACCAGGAAGAAGGAGGCAATAGCAGTCAGAATAATGGAAGACCAGTTACCCAGGTTAAGTGCTTTCTGTACGCTAGCATTCTCGTCTTTGATACGCACGAACAGGGTTCCGATAATAGAGAAAACAAGGCCCAAACCTGCAATGATCATGGGCAGCAAAATGGGGGCAATTCCTCCCACATTGTCAGCAGAGCTGATCTCACGGCCCAATACCATGGTAGCCAAAATGGTAGCTACATAAGAACCGAAAAGGTCAGCTCCCATACCCGCTACGTCTCCGACGTTGTCCCCAACGTTATCCGCAATGGTAGCGGGGTTACGTGGATCATCCTCAGGAATACCCGCTTCTACTTTTCCTACCAAGTCAGCGCCTACGTCGGCCGCCTTAGTGTAAATACCACCGCCCACACGGGCAAACAAGGCAATAGACTCTGCACCCAGAGAGAAACCAGCCAATACTTCCAAGGCTTTTTCCATCTCGATGCCGTTGACATTGCCACTGGCAGCTACGTATAGATTATAGAATACAATGAATAGGGCTCCCATACCGAAAACCGCTAGTCCGGCTACTCCAAGGCCCATTACGGTACCTCCGCTGAAAGAAACGTTCAGTGCCTTTTTCAGGCTAGTACGAGCAGCTTGAGTAGTACGTACATTGGCTTTGGTAGCGATGTTCATGCCGATCCAGCCGGCAAAGGCAGAAAATACGGCACCGATGATGAAGGCTACCGCAATAATGGGGCTGGAGGTTTCTACCATAGTACCTGACCAAGCCAACAGGGCTCCTGCGATCACGGCAAACATGGCCATTACTTTCCACTCAGCTTTAAGGAAGGCCATCGCTCCTCTGGAGATGTGCCCTGCCAACTCTACCATGTTGGCATCGCCGGCATCTTGTTTCGATACCCATGCAGACTTGACGGCCATGATGATCAGGCCAACAATGCCCAAAATGGGAACAATGTAGACAATCGTATTCATTGCATTATATGGTTAGCGCAAAATGAGGGGCAAAGATAGTAGTATAGCCTAGTTTGTAAAAGCGAATTGGCGATATCTGCGTGAAGGCAGGATTTCCTTTTTGAAAACGTTTCCAATCCAGGAAAATCGTCAGGTAAAATAGGACTACAGCCTTATTATTAGGTCGCTACCGCCACTTACCCAGACTTACTGGGTGCTTAGTACAGGAATGGGCTGCTTGTCTTCACCTACCGCCACCATTGTAAACATCCCCGTGATGGCCTTCTCGCGGTGCTCCTCGTACATCTGCTCGATAAAGATTTCCACCTCTACTTGCACACTCGTCCGGCCTACCTTTACCACCTTGCCTACCAACTCGATAATGGTCCCGGCAGGAATAGGCCGGGTAAAATCAATGCGATCGCTACTTACGGTAACCATGCGTAACCGACTAAAGCGAGTAGCCGTAATGAAGGCCACTTCATCCATCAAGCTGAGTGCAGTACCGCCGAAAAGAGTATCGTAATGGTTGGTAGTATTAGGAAACACCGCCTTAAAAATTCGAGTCTCCGCGTTAGCGAGCCGTTCTTCTAGTGTCATACTACCTCTCGCTCTAAGGCTATAAAATGAATCTTCTTCCCTTGCTGATTGTGAAGAGGGAAAATCTGTACCTGGCAAGCGTACCCCTCCCCGTTCTTCCGATAATTATATAACGTCTCCTCAGCAAATTGATGATCATTGAGGGCTTCGCGAATGCGGGTCCGGCTGTCCTCTTTGGTAAGAGGGCCTTGCAGAAAGCTAGGATGGCGCCCCACTGCAAACCGTGCGGAATACCCTGTCATGGCAGTAAAACCAGGATTGACCCACTGGATAATTTGCTGCGGGTCAGTAACGATCAGGGCCTCATACGGCTGCCGTAATAAAGCTGCCAGGTCAATCTGCCAGCCATAATGATCCTGAAAAGCAAGTAGGCTGTCCAGGTCCTTAGCTACACGGATGCTTTGCTGATGAGATAAGCGATCCATGGCTACGATGTCCCAGCAGTGTAAGGGGAGTTGGAGAGGAATGGCTTCCATAATGTGTCGATTCACGTTTTCAAAAAGATTGAAAGCGTCTTCGCTCAACTTCACAATGCTTTGGTGCGCGAAAGCACTGTCAAAATCCGCAGATGCAGTACGGTACCGGCAGGTCTCCTGGCTTACATCCGGCTAGCCCCCCTTCCCATCCTACAGACAGTGGTTCATCAGACTAGGCGTTAGCGATGCTTACAGTTGCGCGTCAGCTCGTGATTTTCACACGATTCCCTATTATCAGTGCTGATACAGCACAGACCGCTACGCTATTGATTAAGAAATCAAGAAAAGAACTATAAGCAAAGATAATAATGTTCTCCCCAAGACCTCATCCATCTTCCCCTTCCCCATCAAAAAAGGTCTCTACCTCCTGGGCATCCCAGCCTTTTTCGGTCAGGTAGCGGGCTAAAACTGCGGCATAGCCATGAGTAGTGAGCACTCTTTCGGCTCCGGTAGCTTCTATGGCTTGTAGCAAACCCGGCCAATCTGCGTGATCTGACAGAATGAACCCCCTATCGGCTGCCCTACGTCTACGTTGGCCCCGCAGAGCCATCCACCCGCTGGCAATGCCTGTGCTATACGGCTGAAACTTCTTAGCCCAAGGGGAGCCAAGCGCCGATGGGGGCGCAACTACCAACGCCCCACGATAGGCTGATTTGGGTATCCCTGCTTCCACCCTTTGGGTCTTCGGCAACTGATACCCATCGTGCATGAGCGCCTCATTGGTATTAGCGATAGCCCCGTGTACATAAATAGGCCCTAGGGAAGCATCCACTCC
>JBCBHI010000224.1:0-7158 GCA_038525885.1 Bacteroidota bacterium | reverse complement strand
ATTCCTGAAAATTTAAGGGGTAAAGGGTCAGAAAGTTTACTTTGCCTACTGGGAAACTTGATTCCCTGCCTAAACTCACACCTAGCAAAGAACCCGCAGCCACAATATGGTAATCAACCGCTAGCTCCTGAAAATACTTCAAACTGGTAACAGCTTCGGGCAATGCTTGTATCTCATCAAAAAAGATCAGACAACTGTGGGGAACAATTCGCTTGCCAAGGTATAAGCTCAACTCAAGTACCAGATTCTCTGGATCTAATTTACCCTTGAAGAATGGATGTAGATTAGGGTCCTGCTCAAAATTGAGATAAACAAAATCATCATACTCCTTTCCGCCAAATTCCTTCACCAAGAAGGTTTTACCTACTTGCCTAGCCCCTTGCAACAATAGTGGCTTGCGCAAACTAGAGCCTTTCCATTCGAGTAACTTTTTATACAGGTATCTTCGCATCACAAGAAAACCTACCCAAAAACGTCATTTCTAGTCAAAAAAACATACGAAAAATAGTAAATTTTAATCGTAACTACATGCCAAAAAGTGCAATTTCAATCTAATTAAACATCCAAAAAAACGTTAATTTCACTTTGAAAAACCCACCAAAAAGTGTTAAAAAATAACTCAAACAACTGAATATCAAACCCTTACCTAGCATTCACATTATAAACCCGATTCAATGCTTGCGCTTCATCTCGGTAAGGATACACTCTTAGATTGGAGAACAATAACGTAGGACGATTATACTCCACTGCTTCCTTTATAATGGGCAATACCCGGGAGTCTCCCACGTAGGCCAATAAGCTAGCAGCTGACAACCGATCCTCAAGCTCTTCGCTACTTAAGTAGGGTTCGATAAAATGCTTGTGCGGAGCGATCCTCTCCTTAATAGCTTGGTTACCTTTCACATACCGCGTCATGTTGTGCAACCCTAAGTACACGTCTTCAGGCTCTACGGGATACCCAAGATCTTCTACAGAAAGATTGGCAAAGTTCACTAACAGAAAATCAATCATGGCCCCCGGTAAAGGAGATTGCGAATCCCCGGCACTTTGAGACACTGCTAGCAATTCTTCGGTGGTGGGTAGGTCATCGAGGGGCGGTGTACCCAAGGTTAAATTCCTAAACTCAGTACGGTAAGGCCGGTAGATACCAAAGAGACCGTAGTCAAAGAATTAATAGGTATCCATGAACTGGGGCTCAAAGAAAGTAAGCAGACCAGCCCCGCTCCCCTTCTCCAACATGGAATAGCTCAACAAATAGTTCAAGTCAGTATTGTCGGAGCGTTGGTACACCTCTTTGATTTGCGAAAGGGAGAGTTTCGAAAGGGATGGAGCAATCAACTCCTTCAGATGGGAATAGAACACATATGCGGTATCTACCTTCCTCAGAGACAGGCCATTCAAGGCCATATCAGCCAGAACTGCAATCCCCTCTCCCCTACCTCTCCGGCTATTTTGATGCTGGTAGGGATATGGTGCCTCTACAAAAGAGGCAGTAGCCACTATATCCAACAACTCTATTATATCATCCTTTCCTACCTCATTTCCTTCCAGCAGTTCTAAGGCCATAAACTGGCTATCTTTTCGCCCATTATCCAGAAAAATCAAGGCATTCGACACCCCTTCTTCCTTCAAAAATGGTTTTATCACCCGGAAGGCTACACTGGCAACATCTGGCTCCGCCTCCTGTGCCATCTTCAAGTACTCATCGGTATAGGCGCTATCTCTGAAATCATACAAGCCTTTCAGCACAGAAACGCATCGGCATTCAGGATGATCCCAAGCTTCCTCTATCAACCTCTCAGTCGTGCGACTACCCCATTCTTCCTTCAAGCGCATCACCTCAGCCGTCTGGTCGTTGGTAGTATCCCTCAGATAGGTATACATATAGCCTGTATAGGCCTGATTGTAGATGGGGGAGTATTTTGCAGCTAGCCTGGGGAACAGATACGGGCTTATAAAGAAAATGGCGATGGCAGCCAGCAGAAGAACACCACCTGCTCTGGGTACCACGCTACCCAAAACACTTTTGGTTAGTTCAGCCGAATACCCCAAGGGCTGTGTAGCCAACTCATCTTGCACCACTGCATGCAAAGCTGCTTCGCTCTCCTTCCTTTTCCTATGATCATATATTATCAGCGGGATCGGCTCGCCCATAATAGGATCACACTTGGCTTTCCAATCCTCCGCCAGAGTTTGGTATTTCAGATTAGCCGTAAAAATCACCTTCTTATCCTGACCACTTTCTACCACCGTCTTCACTTCCCAGTCCAACGCCTCCGTCAGTTCGGTGATTTCGAACATCACCATGTTGGCATCCTCCAGTAGTACCTTGGCCGTGTCCTTCCAGTACTCATCCGTAGTTTTTATGGCAAAGATTTTACTCCGGGACATGTACCAGTTAATATTCAGTTTCCCCTTTTGCTCCAGCAGGGTGCGTAGTTTCTGCATCCCCTTGGAGTTCTTAATGGTAGCAAGTCGGAAGTGAAACAAACTGAATTGCCCCAGGAAAAGGGGAATCCGCACGTACCAGTTTACTTTGAACATACTGTCCGAAAGCGTGAACACATGGCCATACTGCCCTACTACCCGCCTGATGTACCTTCGGATGTGCTTGTTGGAGCGGGTATTGAATTTCCTAAAGAAGATGATACGATAGACATTCCGGTTGGTACTAGCTAGGGGAAGCACTACTGGCAGAGTGAGCAAAAAGGGAAGGACAAAAAAGCCTACATAGACCAGCACCAAGGTAACTCCCAGCAAGGGGCCTCCAGAACTACTCCCCCGGAAACCATCACCTATCACTACAATGGAAATAAATAAGATGAGGCCTGGGGTAATGAGGAGGATAGCCGTGAATAGAGACCTAATTAATAACCGAACAATTCGGGTGCTAACTCTCTGCCTACGAGCGAATTTAGCAAGAAGGGTTTCTTGTTCTGTTTTTGATTGGGAAGCTGCTGAATTCATAGGGCTTACACGACAAACCTAGAGCCTATCGGTAAGATACTATTTTTCAGACAGTCAGAATGGAGAAGCTTATTCGATATTTAAGGCCTCAATGACCTTGGAGGCAGCCGCTTGCTCGGCCTTTTTCTTACTAAATCCAGAGCCTTTTGTATGGGGTTCCCCGTCAATGAATACCTGAGCGGTGAACTGCTTGCGGTGTTTATCGCCCCTCACTTCCACAATTTCAAAGCGCACTTCGCGGCTCTCTTTTTGTGCCCATTCTATCAGGCGGCTCTTGTGGTTGGGATTAGTACGTACTACCTGATCCAGATCTACATGCGGCAAAATCAGTCGCTTGAGCACAAAATAGCGGCAACGCTTATATCCCTTATCTAAATAAACTGCCCCAATGAGGGATTCCAGGCAGTCCCCGTAAAGCGACTTATGGGAGTGGGCATGTTTTTGAGAAGTATTGTACTGGATCAAATCATCCAGGCCAATCTTACGGGCAAGTTGATTGAGAGACTCCCGGTTCACAATCCGGGAGCGGATGTCGGTCAGGAATCCTTCATCCTTAAATGGAAATTTCTTGAAGAGAAACTCAGCGACAATGGAGCCGAGCACAGCATCGCCCAGATATTCCAGGCGCTCGTATGACTCTTTGGTTCCACCAGAAGTACGTTTAGCCACCGAGCTATGCTGGGTGGCTAATTGGTACAGATACACATTAATGGGACGGTACCCAGTAATGCGCTTAGTAGATTCAATGAGATTCTTTTCTTCGGAAGAATAGGCTTGAAACCGTGAAGCTATTTTTTTGAGCAAAGTTGGCACCTAGACTATCCTTCCATTTTGCGGAAAATCACAGACGTATTGTGTCCACCAAAGCCAAAAGTATTGCTCATCACCACATTCATTTCTTTAGACTGTGCTTCATTGAAAGTGAGATTCAACTTTGCATCAATCTCTGGATCGTCCGTGAAGTGATTTATGGTAGGAGGTACTACTTGTTGCTCTAGTGCCTTAATACATGCTATCGCTTCTACCGCCCCAGCTGCACCTAATAAGTGCCCAGTCATAGACTTGGTAGAACTGATGTTCATATTGTATGCATGCTCGCCAAACACCTTTTGGATGGCCCGTAGTTCTCCGGCATCACCCAAGGGGGTGGAAGTACCGTGTACGTTTACGTAATCCATCTCGCTAGCCTCAATACCCGCATCCTTCAGGGCATTGTGCATTACCAAGGTAATACCCTCACCATCAGGATGGGGAGCAGTAATATGGTATGCATCAGCAGACATTCCGCCGCCAATGAGCTCAGCGTAAATTTTAGCCCCACGGGCTTTAGCGTGCTCGTACTCTTCCAGAATGATCATGCCCGATCCTTCGCCCAAAACAAATCCATCCCGGTCCTTATCAAAAGGACGAGAGGCGGACTTAGCATCGTCGTTTCTTTCCGAAAGGGCCTTCATGGAGTTGAACCCTCCTATACCAGCCTGAGTAATGGCCGCTTCAGCTCCTCCTGATACAATCACATCGGCCATGTTTAGGCGAATGTAATTGAAGGCATCAATGAGCGAATTGGAAGCGGATGCACAAGCAGAGACCGTAGCAAAGTTAGGACCACGGTAGCCGTACTTTATGGAGATATGACCGGGCACGATGTCCGCGATCATTTTAGGAATGAAAAAAGGCGAATAACGTGGCGTACCGTCTCCATTGGCAAAATCGATAATTTCGTTTTGCAATGAGGTAAGCCCTCCAATGCCGGAGGCAACAATGACGCCGACCCTGTCTTTGTTTACAGTCCCTTCTTCTAGTTTGGCATCGGCAATGGCCTCATCGGCTGCCACCATGGCAAACTGTGAAAACAGGTCCATTTTGCGCGCCTCCTTACGGTCAAAGTAAGTTTTGGGGTCATAGTTCTTGACCTCACACGCAAACTGAGTCTTAAATTTCTCAGGGTCGAATCGGGTGATACGGTCGGCACCACTTACCCCCTGGGCGAGCCCCTGCCAATACTCATCAGCAGTGTTGCCCACAGGGGTAAGTGCTCCGATTCCCGTTACTACTACTCTTCTCAAATCCATGTATTGAAGTTAAGAAAACGAGTGGGATTACTTTACGTTCTCTTCCAGGTAGGTAATGGCTTGGCCGACGGTGCCAATATTTTCGGCCTGATCGTCAGGGATGGAGATGTTGAACTCCTTCTCGAATTCCATGATCAGCTCAACGGTATCCAGTGAGTCAGCACCCAAATCGTTGGTGAAGCTAGCTTCAGGAGTAACTTCTGAATCTTCCACACCCAGCTTATCAACGATAATGGATTTCACTTTTGATGCGATCTCAGACATTTTACAGCTCTTTTTAGTTAAAAATTTCCTGCAAAGAAAAGGGTAATCCCGGTGAATGTCAAAATTTATTTCAACTGTACAAAACAGTAAAAAATTGCCCTTTACAGCCCATATGAGGCGATTTTTTTTGTCTTATTCGAATTTCTAGTTGCAAACGATTGAATCCGGGTCCGCCTTCAAAATACCCCTGAAAATACAACTTCTGCCAGCCAGATGGCTTTCCTAACTATTTTCAAGTTCACCTACAGTACCGTAGCTTTACTTCCATGGTCAAAAGGAGTAAACTCCAGATCGATTACGAGTATGATTTTCGCGTAGTTGGTCTCATAGCCGCCATAAAGGAATACAAGCTTGCCTGGGCACTTAACAAACAGTTGCATTGGCATTTTATTAAGGAGGCAGACCATGTATTGGATTTCAAATCTGATCAAAGACTGGTGATCTCGCATTTTGCATACCTCCGTGAGCATACCGGATTCCGCCTGCTCAAAAACAGAGCGGTAGAGCATACCGGCCAGTCTCGTCCATTCCTGATTCCCGAAAGAAAGAATTATGACTATTGGCTACTCGTATACGGTGATCCAATGCCTGACGAGTTCAAAGCCTTAATTGAAGACCTTAATAACATCAATTGGATTCAGTACTGTAAAGAGGAATACCTCGAAGATTTACGGTCAAAAGACAACCTTATTATATAGGTATGGAGAACACCATTCAGTACAACCGCACCAAAATTGTAGCCACGGTAGGTCCCGCTAGCAACACCAAAGAGATGTTGCACAAACTGGCTCACGCCGGGGTTGATGTATTCCGGCTCAACTTCTCTCATGGCTCTCATGAGGGGCATGCCGAAGTTGTTAAAGCCATCCGGGCCAACAACGAAGAGAAGGGATATACCATTCCTATTTTACAGGATTTGCAGGGCCCAAAAATTCGCATTGGACAGGTAGAAAATAACGGAGTGGATATTACCCCCGGCCAAGAACTGGTTATCACTACCGAAGACCTGTTGGGCACCTCAGAAAAAGTAAGCACTACTTACACCTCTCTGTGTGAAGATGTGAGCGCTGGAGAATCCATCTTGGTAGACGATGGAAAAATTGAACTGAAGGTACTCCGCGTTGAAGGCAAAGAGGTGATCACGCAGGTGGTTTACGGTGGAGTCCTAAAATCGCGCAAAGGAATTAATCTGCCTCAAACGAATATTTCAGCTCCTTCCTTAAC
This sequence comes from Bacteroidota bacterium, assembly GCA_038525885.1. Classification (GTDB taxonomy): domain Bacteria; phylum Bacteroidota; class Bacteroidia; order Cytophagales; family Cyclobacteriaceae; genus DMST01. Next base: position 631 of record JBCBHI010000224.1, on the reverse strand, counting down.
GGCCAAGGACGAGAAGGACTTGGAATTTGGCCTGGCCAATGATGTAGAATGGGTAGCACTTTCTTTTGTGCGTTCGGCCGATGACATCCGTGATTTGAAGGCTCGGATAAAGCGTGCAGGTAAGGACACCAAGGTGGTGGCCAAAATTGAGAAGCCAGAGGCTATTTCTAACATGGACGAAATCATTGCTGTCACGGATGGCTTGATGGTCGCTCGTGGAGACCTAGGAGTGGAAATTCCCAGCGAGGATGTGCCTATGCATCAGAAGACTCTGGTGCGCAAGTGCAACGAGGCCGGCGTACCGGTGATTATTGCTACCCAGATGATGGAAAGCATGATCGAGAATCCTCGTCCTACACGGGCAGAAACTAATGACGTGGCCAATGCGGTAATGGACGGCGCGGATGCTTTGATGCTTTCTGCCGAAACGGCTGCCGGAAAATTCCCGCTAGAGGTGATCCGGGCAATGGTCCGCACCATCTCTTCCATTGAGGAGAACTTCCAGGACATATATAATAAGTGGCATGAGCCTTCGCCTGAGTCAGAATTGTTTGCCAACGACAACGTAGTACTGACGGCAGCCCGCCTCAGCGACCGTGTGAAGGCCAAGGTATTGGTAGGCATGACGCAA
>JBCBHI010000223.1:0-7165 GCA_038525885.1 Bacteroidota bacterium | reverse complement strand
CCATGGGCAAACTCATCATGAATCCGTGGATTTTTTGGTAGTAGCCCATGGGATTCATTCAGCGTGAGGTCCCATGGGCAAACTCATCATGAATCCGTGGATTTTTTGGTAGTAGCCAATGGTGCTTGCCAGCAAGCTTATTGGCCGGATTACCTTCGAAAAGCTCAGTTCGAAGCGGGTGGGGGACAGGTTGTACATACCGCTGAGTTGGGGAATTTGCAGCAGCTGTCCTCAAAGAAAGCCTTGGTGCTCGGTGAGGGCCCCTCAGCGATTGAAGTAGCCACCCAAATGGCCATAACTTCCCACTACCCTGTGGTGCATGTGATGAGGCCAGAGGTGGTAAAAAGTTTCGGCCGCAAACCGCGCTGGGGCAGGAGAAGAACCAGAGGGGGGCAGGCAGTAAATTTAGACCCCATCGAGGTATCGGCCTTGATCCGGGAGCGAGTAAAAGGCCCATTGGCTACCCAATATCTTTCCTTGCTTCAGCGTGGTAAGATTACCCCGGTGGCAGGTGAGATGATTGCCTACACCGAGCAGGGTATTGAGCTTAGGTCAGGAAAAACCATCGATACCCAAGTAGTGGTTTTGGGTACCGGATACCGCATTCGCTTTCCGTTTTTTTCCAGGACGGTACAGTCCCAATTGCAAAATACCTTTGGGGCGATCTCCCTGTACCGGGGTATGTTGCCCCCGGGGCTAGACCGGGTAGCTTTCCTCGGGTTGAATAGGGGGCCCTCCGCCACGTTTACCTCCGAATTAGGAGCCTATTGGTTAGGCGAGTCCATCTTTGGGTACATACCCGTGCCAGGGATTCATGAGCAGCGAGCCCAAGCTGCCGCCTTGGCGAAATTGGTCACTAGCAAAGAGGGCCATCATCAGCAAGGAACCTACTTGGGAAATGCCACCGAGGAGTATGTGCTCAGTTTATTGAGCGATATGCGGATGAGTCGAATGTCTTTGACGAATTGGCGAAAGGGTACCCGCAGGGAGATTCCGGCAGATTTATATCAACGATTGAGGCAACAAACGCCCCACCCCCTTTATTTTTCACCCAATGGTAGGCCTAAGCTACTACCCGTTTCCGTGTAGGTGGGCTAGGAATTCACAGGGTCTTTACCGACCATTCCCATCAATTTACCGAAGGGATTTGGGTGTTTTGTATAGATGTGGTGACTCGTATAGGGCATTTTTCTATATTCGGTGCTCAAGGATTCCCACATGAGCCTCATATCTAGGTTAAGCGAAAACGGCATTGGCGCAGATACCCCTGAGTTTCTGCATGCTAGACTACGCATGGCTAATCAAATTACCCTGATCGGTTTTTTGATTGCGAGTGGCTATGCGTTGGCTTATGCTTTCTTCTTCCCTCCTTTGGTATTCTACACTGCCGGGGCCGATTTGGCCTTTTTGTTGGTCTTTGCCTTGATCAGGCTAGGATACCACCATTTGGCCCGATTGCTTTTGACACTAGCTCCTTCGGTGTTGATCGCGATCATTCAAGGATTTGCCGTGGAAGCTGGCGAGCCTTCTACACCTTCCTTCGTGATGTTCACCACGGTCATGATCTTGATCCCCTGGCTGCTGTTCGACTACCGCGAACGGATTCTGCTATTCGTTGCTGTGGGGGCCATTATTGCTAATACGATGATCTTGCCCGTGTATAACCGGGTATTCGAATCGGACCTTGACCGCAGCCTATTTACCCATCCGGTATTTGAATTCATATTGGCCTTTTCCGGGCTGATTACCGCTGCCCTCCTCCTGTTCCTATTGGTTTTTAGAAACTTTAAACAAGAAGAGGCTAATACCTCCCTGCTAGAGGAACTGGAGAAGCAGAAAAAGGCCCTGGACGACCATCAAAAGGAACTCGAAACTACCTTGTCACAAATAGAAGTGGCCCGTAGTGATGAGCAAGCTAGGGCTTGGATTGGTAGTTCTGTAGGCCGGATCAATGATCTGCTGCGGGAGGCTCCCACCTTGGAAGCATTGTTCCCTCCGCTAATCAAAGAATGGGTAACTGCCGTAGGTGCCTTCCAAGGGGTGCTCTACATCCGGACCCAAGACGAAAAGACCCAAGAGATATTCCTAAACCGGGAAGCTACTTACGCCCTGAGCCGTGAGGATGAGCTGCCGCAGCGAATCAACGATGGGGAGGGGCAGATTGGGATCGTATTTGTCCGTAAGCAAAAGGCGATTCTGGAAGACCTGCCTGAGGACTACATCCATATTTCCAGCGGGTTGGGAAGCACCCGCCCTCAGCAGGTGATCATCTGTCCTATGGTGACCCATGGGCAGGTAGAAGGGGTTTTCGAAATTGCCAGTATCGAGAAACTGGAACCTGCGGCTATCCAGTATCTGGAAGAAAGCGCCACCATAGTAGCGGCCACGCTTCAAAACCTGCATACCAATGAGAATACCCGCCGCCTGCTAGAGGTATCACAACAGCAAGCGGAAGACCTCCGGTCTCAAGAAGAAGAAATGCGGCAAAACGTGGAAGAGTTGCAGGCTACTCAGGAGGAAATGCGCCGTAAGGAGAAGGACTACGTAAACACCATCCAGGAGCTTAGGAATATTCTCACGGAGAAAATGTACGGTAAGAAATAAGCGTTTTACTCCTCCGAGAAGTACTGGAGGGCCGTCCGAAAGGTATTGGCATGTGCCTCTACCAAGTCCGTCATTTTGGGTGAGTAGCCACCCCCCATCACAATCACCAAGGGAATCCCCAAGCTATGGCAGCGACCTATCACAGCTTCGTCTCGTGCTTTGCACCCTGCCCGGGTCAAGGAGAGTTTGCCTAGTTTGTCGGTAGCCAAAACATCCACTCCCGATTGAAAAATGACTAGTTCGGGCCTCACTTTTTCGAATACCCGGTCTAGTTGCCGTTCCAGAGTAGAGAGGTACGCCTTATCCCCAGTTCCGGTAGGCATGCCCACATCCAAGTCAGATACCTCCTTGGGAATTGGGTAGTTGTCTTCCCCGTGCATGCTGAGGGTGAAAACGCGGGGATCGTCTGCGAAAAGTACCGCATTGCCGTTGCCCTGATGTACATCTAGGTCTACAAACAGGATTTGCTGTACCAGCTGATGATGGAGCAGATACCGTGCGGTAATGGCCATGTCGTTGAGCAAGCTGAAGCCCTCGCCCCGGTCTGCATAGGCATGGTGGGTGCCCCCAGCCAGATTGATACCCACGCCCGATTCCATAGCCCAGCGGGCTGCATGCATGGTGCCGGCTACACTGTTCCTAGACCTGCTCCGGCTGGTTTCATTGAGCGGTAGCCCAATCCGACGGACCATTTTCTTGGGTAAAGAAAGGGTACGGATCATCTCCCAGTACTCCGGAGTATGCACCCGCAAGATGTCCTCCTCATCCACAAGACCCGGATTTACCAATTGCTCGGCATCGATGCTGCCCTCATACAAGAGCTGCTCCTTTACCAACTGGTATTTGGTGATGGGAAACTTATGGTTGTCCGGTAAGGTGTAGAAAAATTCTTCTGAATAGGCAAACTTTACCATGTAACGGACTCCTTGTTCAGGAAGCCGGCAATTCCCTTTTTGCAGTCCTCCGTGGCACGCGCACGGGCATTCTGCTGGGCCGCATAGTTCAGACCATCTTCGATGGACATGCCGGGGATTTCAGCAATCATCTTTTTCGTAAAGGCCATCGAATCGCCCGAGTTTTGGCTAGCCAGATGAAGGGCCAGCTGGTTTACCTTCTCTTCCAACTCCTCAGCAGGCACCACTTGAGTGATCAACCCAATGGCCTCTGCCCGGCTGGCGGCAATCAAGTCCCCCGATAGGAGAAGTTCTTTCACCCGGGTTTCCCCCAGTTTGCGCAGCAAAAACACCTTTACCAAAGCTGGGATGAAGCCAATCTTCACCTCGGTGTAGCCATATTTGGCTTCCGGGGCAGAATAGATAAAATCGCAAATGGAAGCCAGTCCACATCCTCCGGCTATGGCGTGTCCATGCACTTGAGCAATCACCACCTTGCCCATGGTATAGATCTTATAAAAGAGATTGCGAAGGTGCATGCTGTCCTCCAGGTTCTCTTCAAAGGTGTTCGTTTGTAGCGTTTGGATATAGGCTAGGTCTGCCCCTGCACAGAACACCTTTCCGTTGGCCTTGAGCACTACCACCTTCACGGCAGTATCCTCGTCGGCTCGGGTGAAAGCCTGTTGCAGTTCGGAAATGAGCACGGGGCTCAGGGCGTTTCTTTTCTCGGGACGGTTCAGGGTGATGTACCCGATGCGGTTCTCTACCTCGTAGGTGACAAATTTCATGGTTACCAAATTGCGGTGAATGCTCCGGCCTGAGGCACCGAATGCACAGCCCAACCCAGGGCTTCCGCATCCGTTTGCAGGCGCGCCGCAATATACGATTTATTCGAACTGTCCAGGATGAGCAGGCCGGGTTCCAGACCTTCGGGTAGCTCGTCTAGGCTGCGGATGGCATCGTGGCTCACCAAGAGGTAATCCAACGACAGAGACTCAGGCCAGGCGGTAGTAAAACGGCTTTTCTGGGGTAGCCAACCAATAGTTTTGCCTCGCCATTGGCATACCCTCCAGGGACCTTGCGTTTGCCATAAAGTACTATCTGCCAGGGGTGCTTGGGTAGCCGGTTGAAAACCCAGAAGCTGCTCATGGGGGCGAACGTTGAACCCGTAGTCAGCCTCGTTTACCGCCTCAGTATCATTCCAGGATAGCGTACGCTGGGTGCCCCAATACACACTATGCACGGCCGCGCCCCTTACCTGGTATACCGTAAACCCCTGCTGCTGAGACCAGCGATGGTTTACCTGTAGCGCTATGAATACCAGCGCTCCCCAGCACGCCAAGGTGTACACTAAATATTGGAACTTTCGTAGCTCCCAGAAGGCCAGAAATGCGAATAGCCCAAGGAATAGAAATACCACTTGCATGGGTGATAGGACTAGATCTTCCATTCGGCTTCCTGGGATTTTCTCCAGCGCAAAAATGACCTCGTTCATTCCCCAAACCGTCCATTCCAGTAATTGCCCTACCCAGTCAGAAGCTGCCAGGCTAACCACACTAAGCAAGAGAACCAGCAGTCCACCCACTAGAATAATCGTGGCCAGGGGCACTACCAGAAGGTTGGACAGAAAGAAATAGGTAGGGAATACATGAAAATAGTAGACCGCTAATGGGCCGGTGGCGATTTGTGCAGCCATCGATACTGTGGTCAATTGCCACGCCCAGTCCAAAGTTGCATATTTTGGGGTCCACCAGGCGGCTATCCTGGGCTGTAGATACACAATGCCAAATACGGCCAGGTAGGAAAGCTGGAAACCCACCGAGGTAATGAGAAAGGGATTTACCAGCAAAAGCAAGAAGGCCGAGGCGGCCAAGGTGTTGTAGGTACTCACCTTACGCTGGGTAGTTTGGGCCAGCACCATAAAGGAGAACATGGTGGCCGCCCGCATCACTGAGGGCGATAGCCCAGTGAGAACGGCGTAACCCCAGAGGCTGACCAACACCATGAGGGCAAAGACCCAACGGCCGAAAGGACGACGGCGCAGGCCCCCCAGCAGTTTTAGGAAAATCAAATACACAATGCCCACATGCAATCCAGAAACGGCTAGTACGTGCATGGCGCCCGCCGTGGCATAGGCCTGCCGGGTCTCTGGGTCAAGCCCGTCCTTTACTCCCAGCACCAAAGCCCACACTATGGACCGCTCCCGGTCCTGAACAATCACTTCGGCTAGCCGGTCAGCAAAAGCTTGCTGGGCTTGCAGCGCCAGGGCCTTGATGTAGCTGGGCGGCTGGTAGTCAACGATCAACAAATCTGCTCCGGAAGCAAACATTTGATGGTATACACCCTGGTTGGCCATGTAACGCTGATAGTCGAAGGCCCCCGGATTGCCTGGTGGATCGATTAGCCGGGGCGAGCCTGCCACCAACACCTCATCCCCGTATTGTAAAGGCTGGTGTAGGCTGTCCTTTCGCTGGTAAAGTACCAAAGTGCCGGAAGCTGCTTGCCAGCCGCTATCTGTACGAAGGTGAGAGACCGAAAGCCGGGTGCGCCAGGTATTGGCCCTTTCGTCTTCAGCAGTGATGATCGTTCCTTTCAGGTGGGTGATGGGGCTGGTTTGCTGGATAAGGTGATCAGGGTGCAGGGCTGGAGTCCGCGCCTGTGTATACAGGTAGCCAAAAGCCATAAGCGCCAGCAAGCCGCCTGTTCCGGCCAGGCCTCCGGCCCAAGCCCCCCTGCGGTAGCAGAACTTACCCGTCAGTAAGCCAACCATCCCTACCGAAAATACCCCCCAAGCTAGCTGCGCTGGAAGGTCATTATGGTGAATACCCAAAAGGATACCCGCAATGAGTGCTAGGGAGAGCCGCAAAAATGGGTAGGGGACCCAACGAACCATAGAGGGATAGTAAATGTAGGAAGATATTCAAAATATGAATGTATCGCAAAAAGGCACAAGGTCCCCAAGGGAATTTCCTACCACCGCGGAGCACTACCCAATTCCAAAGGTCATCCTGAGCGGCAGCGAAGGAACTAGGTCGGGAGATTCTAAAAGCCTCTGTTCTCTCTGTGCTTGTTCGGTGATCTCAGGAGCGAGACACAGGACTTTTGCTTTGTCCAGGGCTATTGCGGTAGGTCGCTCTTTCAGGTTTATGTTTCCCTCTTGGGTTTACAAAGCGCGACCGATTATTTGGGCTTTTTGGTACCCCGGCTTGAAAGCCGATGCTACAATTACTCCGTAGCGCTGCGACTTCCTCTGCGTTGTGTTTTGGGTAGCTAACCCCATAGCCCTTGAAGAAATACAATTGGCCAAAGATGTAGTTAGTTTTGGTGTCGCACTGCCTATACTGCATTCATGATCCGCCGTGCCTACGGCACTTAGAAGGAACGGCTCTTGAAACATCGGCTTGAAAGCCGATGCTACAATTACTCTGTCGCTCCGCGACTTCCTCTATCTTTAAATAATAATCTCTGCATTCTCCGAGCCTACTCCGCGCACTTTCATCCTTCGCCAGGTTGTGGTTGACAAAGAGTGATTCCCATTTTACGCCGTCAGGCCTTTTTTTTCGCAGGTTAGTATCCATAGCTGATAGGCATGCTCTTTTATCCGAAGAAGAAGTTTACAAGCAATCGTCCTGCAAGTCACCTATACAACTCCGCCAATGTTTTCGTTT
>JBCBHI010000222.1:0-7170 GCA_038525885.1 Bacteroidota bacterium | reverse complement strand
GATTTGTTTACCTCCGATGGGCTTCTAGATGATGTGCGCCGGAGTATCAATGATACCGAAATGTCAAAGCGGAAATTTCGTGAGGTGGCCTCCATCTCTGGGCTGTTGTTTCAGGGGTATCCTGGAAAACAAGTGAGTTTCAAACATCTACAAACTTCTGCCCAACTGCTATATGATGTATTCACTGAATATGAGCCCACCAATTTGTTATTAACCCAAGCCTCGGAGGAGGTATTGCAATACCAACTGGAACAATCTCGGCTACAGCGGGCCATGGAGCGCATCCAACGGCAAGCCATTAGTATCCAGCATCCGCAGCGGCCCACTCCCTTTTCTTTTCCCATAATTGCAGACCGCCTTCGCGCAAAACTTACCAGCGAAAAACTAGAAGATAGGATCGCCAAAATGCAGGTTCAACTTGAGATTTTCGCCAATAATCCCAAAGAATGAACCTGGCACTTCATTTGTTTTATGCCACCCATTCTATAATTTACCTCACAGAAACTAAAACAAGACAATGAAAAAGTTCCTCCTACTTTTCTTGGTTGGCATTTTTATCGTAGCTGGTCAAGCTTTAGCCCAGGACCGAAACGACGTATTCCGTAAATGGAAGACTATAGATGATAATACAAATAAGGCGCGTTCGGTCATTGAAATTTACGAGCAGGATGGCAAAATGTACGGTAAGGTCATCAAGCTTTTCCGTGAACCAGGAGAGGACCCCAATCCACTTTGTTCTGAATGTGACGAGGACGATCCCCGCTATAATAAGCCAGTAATCGGCATGGTGTTGATTTCTGATATGGAATGGGATGAGGATGACAAGGAATGGGAAGATGGCGAAATCATGGATCCTGATAATGGTAGCACTTATGACTGTGAGATCTGGATTGACGAAGATACTGGGGACCTACGGGTGAGAGGATACCTTTACTTCCTATACCGTACACAAACCTGGAAACGCTACGACGGAGAGTAATTCCCCAAAGGCATTGACTTTAAGAAGGGCCCGTTTATCGGGCCTTTTTTCATGACCTACCCTGTGAAAAAATCAACTCCATCCTCTTTATCCCTGGAAGGCATTCATCGGTTCAGCTGGCTGGGACAGTCCTTGGTATTGTTGCCGGATCGGGCCATTTATTGGGAGGACCAAAAGGCACTGTTGCTATCAGATATACACTTAGGGAAGGCAGGGCATTTCAGGAAAGCTGGGATACCCATTCCAAGCCAGGTACACTGGGAAGATTTAGGACGCATCAGTTTACTCATTGAAGCCTGGCAGCCTGCTCAGGTTTTACTATTGGGTGATTTGTTTCATAGTGACCTGAATGAGGAATGGACTTTTTTTGAGCGTTGGTTGAGTCAGTACACCCGGATCAATTTCATTTTGGTCAAGGGAAACCATGATATTTTGCCGGATTTGATCTACGATTTGTCAAATATGGAAGTCATCCAGGGAGCACACCATATTCCACCCTTCACCCTTACCCATGAGCCCATAGAGGATAGCCAAGGGTATAATATTGCCGGACACATCCATCCAGCCATCCGGCTGATGGGCCGAGGTAGGCAATACATGACGGTGCCCTGCTTCCATTTTGGTCAAAAAGGGGCTCTGCTACCCGCATTCGGGCGGTTTACGGGCACCGCTGTGGTCCGTCCTTCATCAGGTGATGCCGTCTTTGCCGTTACTCAAGACCGGGTAATTCCTCTTAGTTAGCTTACCTAATACACCCCCAAGAAAGTTTTGGTCCTCACCTAGGGTGCTTGAAAAATAACGTATACTTAGGGTCTCAAATAAGAGTGGAACAAGAAAACATAGCGGTTGAAAAAAGCATTCTGCCAATTATCAGCTTTTATTTTACAAAAGTTATCCACACTACGGTTACTTATCGGTATTGAGCAGTATAAACAGTGTAGGTTTCCATGAGAGACGCTGAAATACTTGAGCGTATCGAACGCGGAGACGAGAAAGCCTTAGAGTTTCTGTATAAGAAGTATAACAGAATGATGACTAGGCTTGTCGTCTCTAACAACGGTACTCCTGATGAAGCAAAAGACATCTATCAGGAAGCCTTGGTAGTCTTTTGGCAAAAGGCCATTAGTGGTAATTTGACATTAACCTCCAAAATCAGCACCTATCTCTACAGTATATGCCTCAATCTGTGGCGAAAAGAATTGGATCGAAAGAGCCGATTATCAAACGAAGAGAAAGACGGAGTTGAGTTTCTGGATGATGAACGTGACGAGCGCATTCGTATTGTACATGAGTGCATCAATCAGCTAGGAGATCCTTGCAAGAAGATTCTCTCCTATTACTACTTTGACGGGCTCTCCATGAATGACATCGCAGAAAAAATGGGGTTTGCCAATACAGATACTGCCAAAACCAAAAAGTATAAGTGCAAAAAGCGCTTAGACCAACTGATAAAGAGTAAGTATAAGGCGAGTGACTTTTTAGATTAGCATGGCTAACAGAATAGACTACTCTCAAGTTGTACAGAGCTACTTCGACAATGAAATGTCAACCGAAGAGCGCGCCGATTTCGAGCAATTGATCGAGCGCGATCCTGCCTTGCAGGATGAATTTAATCTTCAACAAGACATCATCGAGGGCATACGTACATATCGCAGCCAAGAGCTTAAGGCTCATTTGGCGGCGGTTTCTGTAGGAGGTATTGTTTGGACCGCAGGGCTTCGTTGGGGTGTTTTAGGTACTTCCTTAGCCGCAGTTTCCCTAGTAGGGTATTACTTCTTAGTGCCTGAAATTCCAGAATCATATTCTGAGGTAGATTTGGGGACTGGCGTAGTATTAGAGTTTTCAGACACCCAGGTAGTACCTGCCAAACCCAAAACCCTTGAAAATCCTGAAGATCTTTTCCTTAATCTACAGGAAGAAGAATCTTCCGATGCCATAGTTCCTTCCGTAAATGATGCAGCTGTGGTTGCTTCAAACGATGCTTTGGAGGAACCTGCTGAAGAAGATACCGAGGAGGTGACAAGCACTTCTCCTGCTATTGTAATGCCTACTCCACAGCTTACAGTTCCTCAGTTCACTTCAGAAGAAACCGTTGCCACATCAGTTCAGAATCCTGAAGATGTACCAGGAGCTACGTTTGTAGAGAGGAATCGTGACAGCAAGAAAATTGATATGGAAGTGGTGGAAGATCGTAGACATACTTTCCATTACCAGTTCTTCAATAGCAAGCTATATTTGTATGGGGATTTTGAGGGCAAGATTTACGAGATCATTGAATTCAATAATCATGAAGGCCGTGAATTTTACTTCTACTTCGACAAGAAATTCTATCCGGTGATAAAAGGTCAACGAGAGATTACTGAGCTCTCTGCGATTGTAGATCAGGAACTAGAAAAAAGCCTAGAGAGATACCGACAGAATAATCTTCGCTAGTCCCTATTGATTAGAAAATACAACGAAGCCGACCCTTTTTAGAGTCGGCTTTTTTTGGCCCCTAGCAGATGTAAATCCTTAGGTCGCATGGGCAGGCCCCTTGAATTCACCTCCATTTCCATTTTACCACACTTGTCGACCGAAACGTGTGTAGGTGGAGAGAAGAAGGAGTCCTTCTACGCTATGGTTATGAAGGATACAATATGCTTAAAGGTCTCCATGTATTTTTATAAAAATCTTTGTGGACTCGGTGCTTTCTTTGACCACCCTTCAGAAGCCCTGTTTTGGAATTGAGGGAGACCAAAAAAGCCTCGGTACGCAACGCACCGAGGCTTCTCTATTAAGGTATTCTGGGTTCTTAGAACTTTAGAATGGTATCCGTAATGATATCGGCACACTCATTCAGTTGGTCCTCGGTCATTACCAACGGGGGAGCAAAACGAATGATGTTGCCATGGGTGGGCTTGGCGAGCAATCCGTTCTCAGCAAGTTTCACACAGATGTTCCAGGCCGTTTCTGACTCCTCGTCTTCGTCAATGATTACCGCATTTAGCAAACCACGACCCCTTACCGAGGTAACTAGCTCGGATTCATTGGCCAGGTGCTGCATGCGCTCACGGAAGATGTTGCCCAAATAGAAGGCATTGTCAGCCAAATTCTCATCACGTACCACGTCCAGTGCAGCCATAGCTACCGCGCAGCCTAGAGGGTTACCCCCAAAAGTAGACCCGTGTTGCCCAGGTTTTAGGGTAAGCATGATTTCATCGCGGGCCAGTATGGCAGATACAGGGAATACACCGCCGGAGAGGGCTTTGCCCAGAATCAGGATGTCGGGCTTCACCTCGTCATACTCACTGCAAAGCAAGCGACCGGTACGAGCAATCCCGGTTTGCACCTCATCAGCAATCAACAGCACGTTGTGCTTTTCGCACAGTACCTTTACCTGCTTCAAGTATCCATCGTTTGGCACATTGACACCCGCTTCACCCTGAATGGGTTCTACCATGAAGGCAGCCACGTTAGGATCTTGCAGGGCATTTTCCAATGCAGGAATGTCATTGTACGGTATCAATTCGTAGCCGGGCATGAAAGGACCAAAGTTCCCCGTGCTGTTGGGATCGGTAGAGGAGGAGATCGCTCCCAAAGTTCTACCCCAGAAGTTTCCTTCAGCAAAGATGATTTTAGCTTGGTTGGAGGGGACACCTTTTACTTCATAGGCCCACTTACGAGCTAGTTTTACGGCAGTTTCCCCACCTTCTACCCCCGTATTCATAGGGAGTACCCGGTCATAGCCAAAGTATTCCGTAATGTATTGTTCGTACTTACCTAATACATCATTGTAAAACGCGCGTGAGGTAAGGGTAAGCCGGCTTGCTTGCTCGGACAGGGCCCCTACGATTCTGGGGTGGCAGTGCCCTTGGTTAACTGCGCTATAGGCAGACAGAAAATCAAAGTAGCGGTTGCCTTCCACATCCCATACAAAAACACCTTCCCCTTTGCTCAATACCACTGGCAAGGGATGGTAATTGTGGGCTCCAAATTGCTCCTCCAGTTCTATGGCCTGGCGGCTGGAAGTAATCTCTTGAATCATAGATGACAAATTTTAAAAGTGGTACCAATGTTGGTTTTCAAAGGCCTATCAAATGTACTGGAAGTGTTTGGAAGGACCCAAAAATACTGGGTAGAAACCTAGCTCGGCAGAGTACTTACCGGGTAGAAAAGGTGGGTCACATTACTCCTTTTGCTTTTTCTACTACCTTGTTGTAAATAACCCAGCAATATGCTCCGGAGGATCTTTTTTTGGTGGCGCAGGTATCGCGCAGGGAAAGAACGACTACAAACTGCGTCCAGTCAATTGTTTATTGGAGAGGTATCAAAAGAAGGCTTTACCGTGGAGCGTTTGGTGGGAAACTATGCACGCCAGTATCACTGGAAAGCACTGACGGACGTGGTAATTGACATCCCCAAACTTACCCTTACCTTTCATACCTCTAGAGATCGCTCTTTTGTGGTACCTAGAGCCAACCACGTAGGTTGGTATAAATTATTGCACGGAATTCCTGAAGGGTACCCTGGTTTCGATTACCGAGCGGTCAAAAGTCACCTAGCCCAAATGACCTCATGCAAAGTGTGTGGGGCTATGGCCGTATTTGATAAAGTGTGCAGAGCTTGCGATGTCAAAGAATACCAAGGGTCATATGATGCTAATAGCTATTATAAGCGGAAACAGTTGGAATACTTTGCTCAGCATGGAGGACTAGCCTACATTGATCTTTCTGTTAATCCATTGGACGGATTCGCGAAATGCCCTGATTATCAGGTATTAGTCACCGAAGAGGAGGTACTTGTGTTCAGATCACAAGAGAATAGATCTTGAGATCCTCACCTTCCGGATAGTTAATTGGCTAGCATCATCGTCCAGTACGTGCCACTCCGGCCCAACCCTATTTCTGAATACCCCTGTCGCATCATGTTTCGGCAATGGCCTGGGCTAGTCACCCAGCCTTTAAAAACCGTGAACTCGTTTTGATACCCATGGGCTATGTTTTCCCCCATCATCCCTCTATGGTAGCCTTGCACTTGAGCCCGGTCCCAGGGCTTGCTACCGTCCCTTCCCGTATGGTCAAAATACTCATAGGTCTGCATATCCAAGCTATGAAGTTTAGCCGTGTAGGATAGCGTGTCACTCCAACTTACGGGTGGGGCAGGCGGCATCCATTCACCTCCGCAATTGCACCCGTCCTTTCTCAACTGATTCACATACCGTAGAAACAGGAAAGAGATGATCTCGTGCTGGTTGGATCTATTATCCGTATTGTACTCATGAATGTAAGCCTCGTTTTCCAGTAACCTAAATACCTCGGTGGAATCATGGAATACTTCAGCTAGCCCCCGATGATATTGATAAGCTAGTGGCATATTCATGTCGACAAGAGCTTGAGTAGCCATTTCTTCCATGTAATTTTTACAGATATCCATAAACTCTGAATCTAGCTGTTGCCAAGCATCATCCTTGCTTGCCCGTTTTACGGCTAGTAGCATTCCCTTTCCCCTCCTGTAATAACTAAGGCTAGATCTGCCATTTCGTGCCGCGGCCAGGGCAAAGTAGGCTTTCGCCTTGTAGAAGGTAAACACCCATTTGGGCGGAAAACTAGCACGGTCCTTTTGCCGCCAGGTTTCAGCTTTCTCCAGGAGCTTATCATATTCCCCTTCTTGGTACCATGTCTCCATTTTTCGTACCAAACGGTGCTCTAGGATGGATTGTCCGCTTGCCAGCTGTGTCGCTGTGCATATCATTACTAATAATAAAATACCCCGCATCATCACCTTAGGATTATAGTGATAGAACAGTTTGGGCAGGGAAGTATTGCCCTGAAAAGAAGGGGATTAGACTTTCTATTGCTATAAGACGTGTGGATAAAAAAGAGAATATTTTATACAATTCATTGTCATATTGTAATGAAAAGTCCTCCTTTTTGGCTAAAATCATTAGACCAATTATTAACCTCTCTTCATATTAAGAGTCTTTCATGTATAAAATCCTATGATTGCCAAAGCTTTTTTAAACATCACACACCGACGACCTAAACTGCGTACCCTATTTTGGAAATCCCTATATGAATTCTTGGCTGGCCGATTTCGCAATCGAGATTGGCAGTTTATGAATTTTGGATACGCTCCGCAGTCACACGAGCAAGAACCAATGCCAGCTCTACCTCAGGATCAGACCAACAATCAATATTGTATTCAATTGTATT
>JBCBHI010000221.1:0-7171 GCA_038525885.1 Bacteroidota bacterium | reverse complement strand
GGTGGCCACTAGTTGGTTGACAGGATTATCCTCTACCAGAAGGACCTTTATCTGTTGTAGTAGCTCTTCCGTTTGTTCTTGGCTGGCTTCAGCATCGTAGGTTGGTTGGCTAGATTCTGTACCCAGATCTATCGTTAGATTGAAGGCGAAAATAGACCCCTTACCTTCGTCACTTTCTAGCTCGATGGTAGAACCCATTAGGTCCAGTAATCGCTTAGTGATGGCGAGGCCAAGTCCGGTACCACCATACCGCCTGGTGGTATCTGAGCGGGCTTGAATGAAGCTCTCAAAGATGCTTTCCTTTTTCTCGGCGGGTATCCCTATTCCCGTATCATGCACTTCAAATCTAATTTGGGCCACCGAATCCTGAGTAGAAAGAATTTGAGCGCTTAGTTCTACTTTTCCCTTTTCGGTGAACTTTACCGCATTACTAGTGAGGTTAGTTATTACCTGACTAAGGCGTACCGGGTCACCTAGGTAATGAACAGGCAGTGAGGAATCGGTGGTAAGAACGAGGTCGATTCCTTTTTCCTGGGCACGATATCCTAATGAGTTGTGAATCCCTTGTAAGATTTCTTGTAGCCGGAAGGGTACTTTCTCCAGGGTAATTTTACCCGCCTCTATTTTGCTGAAGTCGAGAATGTCGTTTACCAAAACCAATAGGTTTTCACCGGAGAATCTGAGTGTTTTCAGATTCTCCAGCTGATCCGGTCGTGGCTGTTCCTGGATGAGAAGGTGCGTCATGCCGATAACGGCATTGAGAGGCGTGCGTATCTCATGGCTCATCATGCTCAGGAATTGCGCTTTGGCTTCGGTAGCTGCTTCGGCCTTTTCCTTTGATTCGATGATTTCCCGTTCGAATTGGGCACGCTCCAGGGCAGCGGCAATCCATTGGCCCACCAATTGAACGTAGTCTTTGTCAATTTGCCGGAACGGCTTGCTACGTGCCTCAGGTGCTGAGAAGCTTAGGGTACCGTATCGTACACCTTTAACGTAAAGAGTAACTCCAATATAGGTTTCCCAACCTGAAGTCCGGTAGGCTTGGTGCTCATGAAAGGAGGATTTGCTAGCCGAGTCAATGGCCACAATGGAGTCTACCTGGTAGGTGATTTCACAGTACCGTTCTGAGAATGGGTAATTGGCTCCTGTGGTAAACTCGGCTGCGGGATCGTATACATCCTGAATGACAAACTGGTTCTCTTCCGGGAAAATTTGACCAATCATGCCCACTCTTAGGCCCAACTCTTCGGTGGCGATACTTAGGACATCACTAATCTGTTCTTCCAGATTACCACTGATTTTGGAAACCACCCGGTAGATGGTCTGCATTCGCAGTTGTTGTACCTGCTGTTCGCGCTCCTCTCTAAGTTGCTCAGTGATGAGTTCAGCATACAAGATGATGCCTCCTACTTGGCCTTGCATGTCTTGCCAGGGCTTACATTCCCATTTCACCCACTCCTCTTTTTCCTTTATTAAGGTGCGGAATGGCCGCTTAATGGAATCATCAGCGGTGCCTAGTAAGCATTCAGTTTGGTTGTTTCGCCAGACAGGATTCCACGAGGGAAGGAGATCGTAATGGTTTTGGCCTGTGATGTCTTCTGCTCCTAATCCGAAATCCGAAGTCCATCGGTTACTGGCGGTGATATACCGCAGTTCAGCGTCGAACATAGCCATGGCAGCTGGCGCGGCCTTGATGAATGCGACTAGCTCATTTTGTTTCCGCTGAAGGAGTTCCTGCTGACGCCGTGCTTGCGAAACGTCTTGCATGGATCCCATGATTCTCACTACTACTCCATGCTCGTCAGTTTGGGGTTGCGCACGGAAAGCCAAGGTTCGGACTGTGTTTTCGGTAGGGAGCAGATGTCTCACCTCCATGTCGTACGGCTGGGCGTCCCGAAGAGCTTTTCTGAAGGCTTCGCCTTGTTTGGCCACATCTTCAGGATGGATGTAGGTCATATATCTTTCCATCGGTATGCCTAGCTGATATTCCACCCCGGGCAGAATGGTCTCAAATTCGTCGGCAACGTAGAATTTCTTGGTCTTACGATCATATTCCCAGCTCGCCATTTTGGCCATGCGTTGGGCTTCAGAAAGCATCTCTTTCTGCCGGATGAGCTGGGCCTCTACCTCCTTACGGGAAGTGACATCCCGGGAGGCAGTTTGGAGATAATCTACTTCGCCGTTTTCGTCCAGAATGGGCTTAGTACTAGTTTCGAACCAGATGTAATTACCGTTTCGTTTCTGGATGCGGAAGGTGCTGTTTCGGTTTTCCCGTTGGTTTTCCGGATGTTCCTGAAACTGCTTTCTAAGCGCAGCGAGGTCTTCCGGGTGCATATGATCCTGAAGCTTGGTGCCCATAAATTCTTCGGGGCCGTACCCCAAAAGCTCCTGGATGGAATTGGAAACGTAGAGCACTGTGCCGTCGGGGTCATGTAAGGCAACCAAATCACGGGCATTCTCGCTCAATAGGCGGTATTGTTGTTCGCTATCTTGTAGCTGCTCTTGGACCTTTTTCAGCTCGGTGATATCCCTGGCAATGGCGAAAACCCGGGTAACCCATTCTCCTTTGAATTCGATTTTTACATTCTGGCCCAGCCAGCGGAGTTCCCCCTCTTTGGTGGTGACCGGAATCTCCAAGTAACTGTCTGGCTGTAGATGCTTGATTTGTTCATAGTAAAACCGAACTACTTCCTCCCGGTAGTCCTCCTGCACCATTTCCCAGTAGCCCATCTTATAGGCTTCTTCCCGGTTGTACCCGATGATCATGGTGAAGGTAGGGTTGATGTAATTGAACTGCCCTGTATCTGCTAGTTCATAGATGATGTCCTGGCTGGACTCTACTAGATTCCGATACCTGTTTTCAGAGTTGGCGAGTTGATCTTGAAGGGCAGTAATCTCTTCCAGGTTTTGGGAGAGCTCCTCTTCTCTGGTTTGCAGCTCCTCCACGTTTTGTTGGAGTTCAAAATTGGCTTCTTCCAGCCGGCTTTGGGTATTCCGTTCTCTTTGGTGAGCAGGGTAAAAAATGAGGCTGACCTCCAGAATGAGCACTAGCATGATAATGCCAGCAAAGAAAATCTTCATCTGCTCCAGCCGGTCCGCTTTGCTCTGAACATAGCTTTCCAAAGCATTGGCATAATCATTCATAAGGTCACTATAGGTGCCTAAATAGCCTGTAGTAGCTATGAGCGATGCTGAAGTATTTCCCGCCCGATTCTCAGAAATGCCAATAAAAGTTTGAACTAGATTTCGCCTTCCGGGAACAAAGCTGAATTCAGCAAAGGGGATGTCCCGTGTGTCTACCAGTAGCCGATGTTGTTCATCCCATTGCCGCCAAAGCAGGGCCTGATCATCGGCCTGTGTAGTGGAATCCAGCATGGAACGCCATACCCGCTCCGTTTGCACTACATGCTGGCGGGCATTATTCATGAGGATGACTAGCTGTCGGTTTTTCTCGATAAATTGAGTGGTGACTACCTGTGAACCAGCCAACAAGGCGGCCATGGTGAGCAGGAAGACTCCAAAAAGCAGAACCGTATGTTTGGGTTTTTGAAATACGGGAGCCATCTGTAATTGATGTAAGCTTTTAAGTTAGTCAATTCGGTGCAAACCCAATGGCTTTACCTAATTAATACAGGGTCTAATGACTGGAGCTGACTAGCCTATATGTAGCCAGGTGGTTTGGGTTTGGGTTAATCCCTTTGTACCTTCATAACATCTTGATTATGAGGGAATTTTTTCTCCTATGATTATGTTTTTTTACTAGCGAATGGTGGAGTTTATGTCGTTCCATTTTTTGAATATCTCTCATGAAAGCGGCAACCTTTTCTCATCTGTCATTAAGCAACCAAAGTAATCATCTTTGGCGTGATGGGGAGCTATTGGCCATAAGAGAAACCAACCTGTTCGTAGTTCATCTATATTCCGTTTTCCATTTTCTGGTTGAGGTAGTCTTTCTGAAACGTAATGGTAGGATAGAGGTAATCCGTATAATGGACCCTAAGGATACGCTGGAGGATTACTCAGAAATGGTGGAGCTACCGGAAGGGCTTATCTGATTCTCGGATATTATTTTTTCTGCTCATGCAACCCCCTTGTGATGGTGGGGTCTTTGTGCTGAAAATTCAAACCTTCCCAACAACATGAAAAAAGTTATTCTGAATGGCCTATTGGCCTTGGCGATCTTGGCGGTACCAGCTTTGGCAAATGCTCAGTCGCGCTCTTACGATGAAAGAAACTTCACCGGAGTCAATTTTGGTATACCCGGTACGCTCACGGTGAAACAAGGAAATTCTTACAGTGTGGAGTTGTCTGGAGATGATGATGATCTGGATAAAGTAGAAGTGAAGGTGAAAGGCAACCGCCTCATTATCAAAACAAAAAGTAACTCTTGGTCCCGTTTGGGCAGGATAACCGGTACGGTAACCCTGCCAGAAATTGAGAGCCTAGGCGTGAGCGGGTCAGGTACATTAAAATCTCAGGGCACCCTTAACACCGATGATTTGTCGCTTGCTGTTTCCGGCTCAGGTGATATGGAGGTTTCTATTTCCTCTGAGGATGTAACGGTAGCGGTTTCAGGTAGTGGTGAGATAGAGGTAGAAGGAGATTGTGAAGATCTAGGCATCGCCATTAGTGGTTCTGGCGGGTTAGAGGCTGATGAATTGGAGGCCAAGGACGTAGGAGCGGCTATCAGCGGCAGTGGAGAAGCTTATGTGAACGTAAGTGGCAAGCTGGAGGCGAGAATTAGTGGTAGTGGGGATGTGTACTACACAGGTAACCCCACTGATATAGACTCTCGAGTGAGTGGCAGTGGCAATATCCGCCGGAAAAATTAAGTGTTCCGATCTCTAAGTATAAACTAAGCGCGGTGGAAGCCGCGCTTTTTTTGGTTTATGAGTTGGGTAGCCCCAATATGTAAGTCATGGGTACTTTGCCCTTGACGATGCCACTCTCCCAGGTATACCCATCTTTTTGGGGTAAACGTCCCAGCAGAATTTTTAGGTCTTTCTCGGAATAAATACGCATGCCCGAGATGGCCCCGTCCCAGGCGTAGAATAAGGGAATAAGCGGGATGGGGTAGGTGAAAATCAACTGGGTGAAAGTAAGTGGCCTAACAAATGGAGTGATGAGAAGGCATGAGAGGAAGACAAAGGGAATACCTAGAAATCCCAGGAGGGTTGGAGGCTTATTGTCTCCGGGATCAATCATACAGTAGGGTTGATGGCTATTTTGGGCATCCTCTAAGATTTTTTGGGCCAGTTCTGGCTTCATGTGGTGGAAACTAGCTACCATGGTCCGAAGGCCTTGACGATCATCCCCCACCTTAGTAGCATCTACACTTTGGGTTTCATAGGTAATGCCTGCCTCTGGTTGGTTATTAAATTGCTTGGCAGCATTGGGATTGGGATATAGATCTGTGAGGGTAAGCTGAACGTCAGCCAATTCCTTTTCGCTTCGCAATTGCTCCAATATTTCTGGCATAATGCCACCACTGCCGGAGCAGAGATCAATAATCTGGCGAGTACCTGTATGGGTCAGAGCCCGTTTGAGCAAAGCCGCAAACGCTTCACGTGTGCCTACCAGCCGATGAAATACTATGATGCACCGGGTCATGCCCATGCGCAGGAAATTGGGGAACCAGGGGAGATCCTCAAACTCAAAAAGGTGGATTCGTTTCATAGATGAAAAAGGATGTGGAGGATTGCAAGGTACACTCCCATGGGTGGGTGCCCAAGTGTACATACAAGTCATTGATTGACAGTAAGCTAAAAAGAAAAGAGCATGACGGGGGCCATGCTCTTTCCAATGTTGGGAGGGGAGTAATTTAGTCGTCGTCCCCTGCCATGGCAGCTTCAATTTTTTCCAGCAACTCTTCCGTTCCACTTACATCATCCCCTGCTTCTTTTCCTACCTCAATAGCATACTCTGCCTGGTTCTTGGCAGTTTCAAGCTCTCCGGTTTTGAAAAGCAATGCAGCATAGGTATCAATAAAGGCATATTGGGGAGCCGCTTCGCATACCTCGCCCATCCAGCTAGCAGCCTTCTGCAAGCACTCAACATCTTCGCACTTGAGATACAGAGCCCAGCCAACAGAGTTAAATAGGCCGGACATTTCTTCTACCCCTTGCTCTTCAAGTACTTCTAGAGCGACGCCCGTGTACGCGCGCCAGTTTTCCACTGCCTGATAGTACTGGAGCTTCATGTTGAGCTTCATGTTCTCATCTTCGGGCATATACTCCTCCAGCATAGCCAAGGCTTGGTTGAAAACCTCATCACTGTTTTCATCCACGGCCTTTTTCACCATGCCCATTACGATGGCATATTGAATGTCGCTGATCTCGCTTTCTTGGTACAACTCCTTGTAGCGCTCGGTATTCTCAAGGATATGCGAACGGTACTTATCATTCAGGTCAGTACCAAATCCGTACATAACAGACCAGCTTACTTCACTAAACAAATCCTCTTGCTCGTCTAGGAAAGCAATTACTGTTTCTGAAGAGGTAGGATTGCTTCTCCGCAATTGGGGATTGTAGCGATCAATATACCATTGAGGGAAACCAGGGTTTAGCTCTTGGGAATCAAAAGCGTAGGGTTGGTCTTCTTCAATAGCGAGTACCTCATCTAGCATGCTCTTGAATTTCTCTAGGTCCTGAACATAGCCAACGACTGAGGATACGAACTGGCCCTTTTCATTGAAGAAGAGCAGGGTAGGGAAGCCCGTAACTCTGAATTTGGCGGCAAGCTCAATGCCGATTCCTTCTTCCATATTGACCTTCAAGGGGACGAATTTCTCCTCGATGTAAGCGGCCATATCTGGGTCTGCAAAGGTGTTCTTGTCCTGCACTTTGCACCAATAGCACCAGTCCGTGTAGGCATCCAGCATGAGGAATTTTCCTGATTCCTGAGCTTGGGCTACGGCACTGTGCCAATCTTCCATAATGAAGTTGACCCCGGTGGATTCATCACTCTCTTCCTGAGCAAAGGCCAGTGAAAAAGAGGCGAATAGCCCCAAGGTTAGCAGTGTGAGTTTTTTCATTGTTCTCAATTCTAGTTGTGTCCAGACAATATAAAAGAAATCCCCCTCAACTTACAGCTGAGGGGGACGAGAGAATGCTTAGCCTGAAGAAAGGCGACAAAAAATCAGAAATTTTAAGCAGGGGTTATTCGCCTCTTT
>JBCBHI010000220.1:0-7179 GCA_038525885.1 Bacteroidota bacterium | reverse complement strand
GGCCAGAGGACCACAGCTATGCGGTGGAACAAGTAAAACGAGCGGTGCAGGAACTACCGGATGGTTTCAGAACGGTATTCTCGCTGTACCTGCTAGAAGGATATGACCACCGGGAGATTGCGGAAATCCTGGGGATAACAGAATCGACGTCGAAGTCGCAACTCAACCGAGCAAAAAAGAAAGTTATTGAACTGTTGAAAGGGTATTCAGTATATGGGACACACGGATAATTGGGAGGGCTACTTTGACCGCCACAAGGCGGAGATGGAGGAAGACCTGCCGGACATAGACGGGATGTGGCGGGAAATGGAGGATCGGTTGGCTCCGCCAAAAGCACCATCCAAAAAGCCCAGTAGCCTGCGCTATTGGGTAGCGGCTACCGTGCTGCTGGCGGCGGCTTGTGTGGCCTTGCTAGTAGACCGGTACCAGGGCCCGGTAGAGAATGCCGGCCTGCTGGGAGTGAAGGAGTCGCAGGTGGTGGATTTTTCCGGCACGGTAAGCCAGATCACCCAGATGATTAACGCTCGCAAGACGCAGCTGGCCTCCTACGCTGGTACCTCTGGGGTGCCGCTTGAGTCCTTCTACGTGGACTTGGCTCAACTCTCAGCACAGTTTGATGAACTGAGCTATCGGCTAGAGGATACCCAGGACCCCCGGGTGCTGCGGGCCATGATTTTCAATCTGGAGTTACAACTGCAACTGCTAAACCAACAAGTAGAGATTCTGGAAGCGACCTATGAGACCCCCAATGCTCAGATATAGCCTACTGGCAGTAGCTTGGATAACCATGGCCTGGCACCCGGTGTTTAGCGGGGCTACGAAGACCAAGACCTTTTCGCGCACCTATACGCGGGCCGAAGTGGGCCTACTGATGGTGGAGAACCAGCTGGGAGACATCACGGTGGAAATACATGACCTACCGCAGGTGAAGGTGGAGGTGGAAATGAAGGCCACCAAACGCAACGAGCAAGCGGCAGAGCAGGTGTTGGAACAGCTGAGTGTGGAGGAAACACTCTCGAACAAATGGCTCACTCTGATAACGGATATAGGCGGGCAACTCAACAACCAGCCGGGCGAGTCGATCTCCATTAACTACCGAATATGGATTCCTGATGATCTGCCGATAGACATCAGCAATAGCCTGGGCAAACTGGAAGTGGGCAACCTGGCAGCCGACGATGTGCGGCTGAGCATTGACAACGGCTCCTTCGCCCTGGGACAGCTCAGCGGCAAAAACTTTATGCTGGAAGCCAGCTATGTGAACGGCGGCAAAATCGAAAAAATATCTAACGGCAGCCTGGAGCTCAACTACTGCCAAAATGTGAGCATACAGCAACTGGGCAAGGTAACCCTGCAGCTAGAGAGCACGCCCCTGACGGTAGAAAATGCCCAGGAGGTACTGCTAGACCACGAATACCAAAGTGTAACCATCAACCAGATACACACGCTGCGCGGTGACCTGAGCTTTGGTCGCCTCAGCATAGGCAAGCTGACCGGAGAGCTAGAACTGACCAGCGACCATGGCTTGCAAGTTGATGTAAAGGAGGTAAGCCCCAGTGCCAAGGCCATAGACCTGGATTTGGAAAATACCCCGTGTACGCTAGTATTCTCTAGCCAAACCCGCGGCCAATTGGAGGCTACTACGGAGGGCGGGTCTTTCACCTGGGAGGGTGACAACCTGGAGATGAAACAAATTGGCTCCGAAGGCATGCAAAAAATGTATAGGGGCACCCTGGGCCAGGGAGGCACTCTGGAAGTAGTATTGGAGACCCTACAAAGTGTGCTATCCCTAAAGACGAAATAGGGTGAAATAGTTTTTTCTATCGTCAAATACCACCTTTAGGATATAAGCAAGGAAGTGGGCGAGCAACCGTGGGTGGCTGGACGTCCTACTCTCAATACAAATTTCGTATCATGTAATTTTCCGATTAAAAGTGGAGACCAGTACATGAACGGGTGACAAATTGCTTATATTTGAAATTATTCTACTAAACGCATTACCCTTATAAAACCTAATGTCACTGCTCCTTGATTCGGAAGAGTTGGTATTCCATAGTAAAGCGAGTACGCTGCACTATCTACCGGAGCAGAAGGCCCTGAAGATGTCATGGTTTGGGGATGTGGGTAAGGATGAGTTTCAAGAAACTTACCGTAAGTTGTTCCAGGAACTGCTCAACCAAGACACCCACCTAGTGCTGTCTGACGAGCGAAATATGATGGCGCTATCTACTAAGGGCCGGATGTGGCTGCTCACCAAATTTGCCAAGCGAGACGGAAAAAAGGCGCTGAATAACATTCAGAAGATTGCCGTCATAAAAGCGCGCAGCGTATTTGCCGCCACCCTTACCAAGCTGATTTACAAAACGTTACACTCACTATCAGGATTTGAGTACGTCTATTTTGACGACGAAGAAACCGCCTTGGCTTGGCTAGCCGGATAATCTCTCTCTTTCCCATTCTACCCACAAGCACCTATATTTCCCCCATGCGAATAGCCATTATTTGTCTGGGGCTTTTTCTGCTGGGGTGTACCCAGGAAGAAAAGCAAGGTGTGCGGGTGGCCACTGCCGCCAACGTCCAGTTCGCTATGGAAAGACTGGCCGTAGATTTTGAAGCAAAAAGTGGGTACCCGGTAGAGATAATCCTAGGCAGTAGCGGGAAGCTGAAAGCCCAAATAGAGCAAGGAGCCCCCTTTGATGTATTCCTATCAGCGGACGTAAGGTATCCCGAAGAATTACATAAAAGTATCGGTTATCTATACACCCCCAAAACCTATGCCTACGGCAAGCTGGTGCTGTGGTCTTTGGATACTGCCAAGGCATTAGAGTTCCCAACCCTGGTATCACCCGGCATCCGCCATATTGCCCTGGCCAATCCTAAAACCGCACCGTATGGGGCCGCGGCCCAGCTGGTGCTACAAAACCTGGCCCTAACCGAGACCTTGCAAGACAAACTGGTATACGGAGAAAGCATATCGCAAGTGAATCAGTTTGTGGTAAGCCAAACGGCCGACCTGGGCTTTACTGCGCGCAGCGTAGTCACCAGCCCCAAAATGCAAAGTACCGGCCAATGGATACCCGTGGCCGACTCTCTGTACACTCCCATAGCCCAAGCCGCCCTACTGCTCCAAAGGGATAGCCTACACGGCAAGCCCAGCGCGCAGGAGTTCTATGAATATCTTTTCACCGAGGCCGCACAGGGCATATTGGAGGAATTTGGGTATGGAACCCTTGAGGACTCCCTCAATGCCGAATAGGTACGGAGCATCTTAACTTAAATCTAAATCCTGTAGGGGGTCGTTTCATGAAACGACCCCCTACAGGATTAATAGCCTTCTGATATCCCAAACCCTGTGCCCGGTACGCCTTCGCTTTTTCCTCCGGGTGAAATCCACGCACATACCATTAACTTTTTTACTTTGCTGAGTGAACACACTCACCGGGCACATTTTCCAGATTGATACCGAGGACCAACTCTCGCTCGTCCATGTGGACGTGGGGGCCTATGTTTTCAAGTCCATCGTGCTGGAAAACCCAAATACCGCCGACTACCTGCGCGAAGGCCAACGGGTGCAGTTGCTCTTCAAAGAAACTGAGGTAGTGCTGGGCAAACCAGAGGCAGAGCAGGCGGTGAGCATGCAAAACCGGGTACCCGGCACGGTAAGTACCATCAAACGGGGCAAGCTGCTCAGTGAGGTGACCGTAACCAGCGAAATTGGAACAGTACGGTCCATCATTACTACCGGGTCGGTAGACAAGCTCCACCTAAGCCCCGGCGAGGCCGTTACGGCCTTAATCAAAACCAACGAAATCATGCTGGCACCCTGATGGACTGGGCACCTCTCATACTCACCTTTCAGTTGGCTGCCCTCACCACACTGTGCTTGCTCGTGCTTGGGTTGCCTCTGGCCCTGGTGTTGGCGTACCGTAAGTTCCGGCTCAAGCCTGTAGTGGAAACCCTGGTGAGCATGCCCTTGGTCCTTCCTCCTACCGTGTTGGGCTTTTACATCTTGCTGGCTTTCAGCCCACAAAACGGCTTGGGCAGCTGGCTACGCGATACCCTGGGCTTGCAACTCCTATTCACCTTCGAGGGGTTGGTCCTGGCCTCCATCCTCTACAGCCTGCCCTTTATGGTGCAACCCCTGCAAGCGGGCTTTAGCCAGGTGCCCGCCAGCCTGCGCGAGGCCGCCTATACTCTGGGTAAGTCCCGCTGGCAAACGCTGTGGAGCGTAGTGCTGCCCAACATGCGACCCGCCCTGCTCACCGGAGCCGTTCTGTCCTTCGCCCATACCGTGGGGGAGTTTGGGGTGGTACTCATGATAGGAGGCAACATCCCCGGCGAGACCAAGGTGGCCTCCATCGCCATTTACGACGAAGTGGAATCCATGAACTACGGGGCCGCCAACCAGTATTCCCTGGTTCTCTTTGCCATCACCTTTACTATCCTGCTCACGGTGTACCTGGTCAACGGTGGGTACCTAAAACGCATGGTCAAATGATTCGGCTAGGCCTACAAACGACTCTGGAAGGTGCCGAAGGGCCTTTCACCTGGCAGATAGAAGGAGAGATTCCGAGTGGTCAGCTACTCTCCGTACATGGCCCTTCGGGAGCCGGAAAGACTACCCTGCTTCGCATACTGGCAGGCCTTCTGAAGCCCCAACAAGGCCGGATAGAAGTGAACGGGACGGTGTGGTATGACCAACGCCAAGGCATCTGGCTCCCACCGCAAAAGCGGAAAATTGGCTACCTCTTTCAGGACCTGGCACTCTTCCCTCACCTATCCGTACTGGAGAACGTACGGTTTGCTATGGAAAAAGGGAGCCCGAAGGCATTCGCCGAGGAGCTATTAGAAGCCGTAGGCCTCACCGCACTAGCCCAGCGCAAACCCCAGACCCTAAGTGGCGGTCAGCAGCAGCGGGTAGCCCTGGCCCGGGCGCTCGCCCGCAAACCGGATCTCCTCCTGCTAGACGAGCCTCTCTCTGCCCTGGACGACACCATGCGCCATCGGTTGCGCGAACTGATACTGGAGTTGCACCGTCGCTATCAGCTTACCACCGTACTAGTATCGCATGACCTGGCCGACGTCTACACCCTGGCACAGCAAGTGTGGATGCTGGAGAATGGTGAGATCATCCGCCGGGGTTCCCCACACGAGGTATTCACTAGCCGCCGCCTCAGCGGCAAATATCGCTTCACAGGCACCGTACTCGCCATCGAACCCGCCGACGTGGTCTACCTGCTCAGCGTATTGGTAGGGCAAGACTTGGTGAAGCTGGTAGCTACCGAGCAAGAGGCACAAGAGTTGGCCGTGGGTGACCGCATCATTGTGGCCAGCAAAGCCTTCAACCCGGTAATCATCAAGGTGGATTGACCACCTCCTACTGACCTGGATGTTACATCCAGGTACCCCCAGCACCAGTAGTGTATTAGGTTTTGGTGAAATGATCTTGACACCGCAGAGCCCCAGCCGTGGCAGGTCCACTTCGGTGTGTGGTCTTGGCTTTAATTTCATTTGGAGCGCGGCGCGCTCACGCTCATTGGGGCATAGCTTAACTGCCCCTCTTTCCTCCCTGACCTGGATGTTACATCCAGGCACCTCCAGAAACAGGAACTTTGTTCCGACTCCACCACCAGAAAAGGTCCTACCCTCCGCACCATTGCTGCAGCGATGAGGTAAGCCAGGAACCAAGTTCCTAGTTGAATGTGAGGCACGGAACTAAGTTCCGCACCAGTGGAACCTGTGAAACATTTTCTGTAGGAGGGGTAGCATGCTACCCCTCCTACAGAAAATGAGCCTCTACCCCATATGATCTGCCAAACTCAAGCAGCAATCTCAATCCCTTTCGATCTAATTATTGCAAAAGATTCCTCTCTTGTATTTGCTTGCTCAATGTTAAGGCCCGTGGCTTTACCAATAGCTTTAACAAACATTTTAATTAAGGAGGCGGTAAATCCTGAGCCTGACCGAATAACGACTACTCCAGAAAGCATCTTACGCGCCTGAGAAAATTCATCCGTCCTCGAATATCGGGTAGTCATCCATAATCGAGCATTGAGTGATAAATTTCCCAAATCGGTGGTATCGACAATTCCCCAAGTACAATGATGGCTGATCACTCCCTGCATCATAGCCTTGGTCTGGGTCTTGAAATCAGCTTCATCGATATCTCCCGACATCACATTGAGTATCACATTACCGGGCTTAAGCACTGCTATTTCGCAGGTATCGTCATTAAAGATGGTTTCAGAGGAGTAAGCTTGAGTAACAGGCATAACGATACATTTAGTTTAAAATAAAAATAGGGTGCCGTTACCGTGCAGTAATAAAGAATTTAGACTCCTTTCGATCAAAAGAAGCCCGCACTCGATTAAAACCGCAGTAATGAAGAAAGTGCCCCTTCCCTCCGCACCATGCACCCATTGACCTGGATGTTACATCCAGGCACCCCAGCACCATTGCAGCAGCGATGAGGTAAGCCAGGATCCAAGTTCCGTACAGGCATAACATTTTCCGTAGGGTGGGTGCGCAGTCCTGGAATCGCCATATCCTATACCCAGCGGACGGTTTAAACCGTCCGCTGGGTATAGGACATCCCTCTCTTTCTCCACGTAAAACCCCACCCAATAACCCTTTCACCCACAGCCACTTACAACTTTTTCTAAAATTATTTCAATTCCTATCGGGAAGATGAACGGGGCTGCCCGTCATGTGGGTGAATAAGGCTAGTGCCCAATGAGGCCTAAGCCCCATAACCCCAAAACCCGATAAGCCTGTGCGCACCTACGTGATGATCGCCGGCGTGGAATACGCCTATGGAAATCCCAACTCGGGAACAAAGTGGAACTACCTCAGCCAACGCCGCATGAAGGAACTGGTAGCGGCCAACACCGCCCAGGAGGACCAGGATTTCATCTTCTTCGACACCCTGACGGGAGAGCAAAAGAAGACCGAAGTCCGCTGGAGCGGGGGCAAGATGACCGAAAACACCAGCACGCTCACCACCTACGCAACGGTAACCTCGTCCGACTACACCGGGCGGCGGTACACCGCCACCGGGGATGACACCATCTCGATGCCCCATGTGTATGACTATCTGCGCGAAATAGGCCGCAGTAGCACCCATGCAGGCACCCTGTACGAGGTAAGCATTTTTGGACACAGCTGGATGGGCGGGCCCAT
>JBCBHI010000219.1:0-7271 GCA_038525885.1 Bacteroidota bacterium | reverse complement strand
GCTGAGTGTTTTGGAATAGGAGGTCTACGGAGTGCTCTTTCAAAAAAGAAAGCCCTTCCAATGGGTTTTCAAACGAGGCTTGGCAGGACAGAAAGGGGATTTTTGCCACGTAGGTTTCCAGCAGGTCTCGTGCTAGTTCATCATCATCTATGATCACACAGGTAATCGCCGTCATACCAGATTCATGATTAACTTGACAGAAAAGGTATCCGATTTTTCAATCTCTAATTGATGCTTGTCCGGATAAAGAAGGGCTAATCTCTTTTTGACATTCTGTAGCCCAATCCCCCTATGTGGATCAGTATTCAACGGTTGCGAGGGAAGGCTGTTTTTCACGAAAAGCTCCACCTTATTGGCTTTCGCTTGCAGCCGAATACTTACGAAACTTTCCCCTCTTTTCTCAATGCCGCTATGCTTGAAGGCATTCTCAATAAAAGGCACGAGCAACATCGGGGCAATCATAATGGTGGTACTCGCTACGGTTTCCACAAACTCAATGTTGTACTCTTCACTACTCTTTAGCTTATAGAGGTCAATGAAATGCCTGATGTATTCTACCTCTTTACTGATCGGAATTTTGGGCTGTTCGCAATCATACAGGACATACCTGAGCATTAGGGAAAGGGTGTGAATGCCTTCTTGCGTTTTATCAGAATTGGTTACCGAAAGGGCGTAAATATTGTTGAGGGAGTTAAACAAGAAATGAGGGTTAATCTGCATTTTGAGAAACCTCAGCTCACTTTCCTTTAATTCCGCCTTTGCCAATGCTTCGCTCTTTTGCTTGTGCTGAGCAAGGGTAAAGGTCTCTACTGCCACCGCCGACAGGCAGGTAGCCGCCATGATCAACAGTTGGCGAAAAAAGCGTGAGGACAAGAAAGGAGGCGCCCTTTCTGCACGGGGAGGGCCGATAGGTCCGGTTCTTGGTGGGCCAAACACCATACCAAGATAGGCCGCCAAGAGCACGAGCAAGACTACAAAAACTAAGAAAACAAGATACCTATTCTTGAAGAGTAACTGAGGGATCGCAAAATAGAGTAGTGCGAATAGGACGGCTGATTGTAGAATAAAAGAAGGGGCGTTCGCTCTAATAAAATGTGGATCAGGATTCATACCCACCCAGGCGACGCACCAAATCCCAAACCATAGGAGCACTTGCAGAAGGTATCGTCTGAGGGGATGCATAAATCAAATAAAGCAAAACCTGACGTAGTAATCCTTCGAAATGGCTAAGGGAGACTTAACCAATTCTAGTACCTACAGGGAATAATCCCCCTTTCGCTTAGTACCTGCCAGCACTCACTGAAAGCCCGTTTTTTTCAAAAAACAATTGCCCAAATTTAGAAAGGAGGCAGGAAATACTCTTGGCCAGAAATCCCTCTACGGAGCGGATTTACCATGAAAATGGCAACCAAAATTCACCCTTTCGTGGATGGATTTCGGATCAATTCCCGGCTTACCTATCAGTACTAAACTACTTATTGGCATGGACAAAAAAGGAAAGGACACCCAAGTAATTGAAATCGTGAAAATGAAGCCATTAGGGCGATCATTTATTCTATTATTAAGTATAGGGCTAATATTTTCCGCTTGCGGAGGGGATGAGGTAGAGCCCGAAGAACCCGATGAGCCGGGCATTTCAACCGAACCGGAAACTCCTACCGCGGCTTTTGATGAATTCAATGCGGATGCGGTAACCATATCTTTTGATGGCGATGAGATTACCATTGAATCCAACGGTCTACCTAATCACACGTCCCCCTACTGGGAGGAAACGAATCCCCTTTATATTGATGCGGTAGTAGCCTTGGCTTTGACCCCTGGGCGCATTGGTGGCGACCGCAGTTTTACCCTTACCGTTCCGGCCGCACCGGAATTGGCCGCTTCCAGTACCGCTACCGGATTGGGGCCTATTGGTATATCCGTCACGGGAGTTCCCATTTTCAATGATACGGAAGGCCCTAATCGTCCTCTTGAAGAGCAAATTGTACAAACGTTTGATTATGCAGGAGCCCATAATGGGCCCAGTGGATATCACTACCATATTGAGTCCTATGACGTTCCGGAAAACACGGAGCTTTCCCATGACGATGGGAAATTGGTAGGCATCATGGCCGATGGTTTTCTATTGTATGGCAGAAGGGAAATGGATGGCTCCTACCCCACCGATCTGGATGAATCTGGAGGCCATTATGGAGAGACACCCCATAGCAATGGTGTCAAAATCTACCATTACCACATTGTGAACGAATACTATTTAGGGAATATCATCGCCCTCTTTGCTGGTGACTTACAAGGCACCCCCAATGCCATTCTATAGTACATCAGGATACAGTACCTCAAGCCATTTCAGAAACTCCTTTCCCTCACCGGGGAATGGGGTTTCTCACCCAAACGGCAGGGAAAGCATAATAAATCACTAGCGAGGTTAAAGACAGGCAAAATGATTCAACACACACCGTGGATAGGGATACTCTTTATAGCGCTCCTAGGTTGTACTGAACGCAGTGTGCAACTCGTTCCCTCTGCTACAGAATCAGCGGATACCTACCTGGCAATCCCCGATGGAGAAATAGAAAAATCCGAGCTGTTTTACGACAGGGAAAAGTCACTCTGGACATGGAACAACCAAGTGTATTCTGGGTATGCTGTGAGCTACCATGGCGATGGTACGCTCAAGGAGAAATTCGGTATCCTGGAAGGCAGAAAACAAAACCAGGCTATTCACTGGTATCCTGATGGCCACTATGAGCGGGCAGCCAACTATCACATGGGGAAACTACATGGAGACAAGAAAACCTGGTCGGCTGATACAGCTCACACCTTATTATCTCACCTCCAATACGTAGCTGGCAAAGCCCATGGGGAGCAAAAGATCTGGTACCCAACGGGCGAGTTATTCAAAAAGCTCCATCTAAATATGGGACAAGAAGAAGGCCTTCAGCAGGCATTTCGAAAAAATGGGGCCCTGTTTGCCAAATATGAAGCCCTGGATGGTAGAATTTTTGGCTTAAAAAAGGCCGCCCTATGTTTCGGCTTATCCGATGAAAACATTCAATATGGCAGGTAGAGCTATTCTTTTTCTGGGAATAACCATGGCAATGCTTGGTTGTAACCAAACGGGAGAAAACCGCAGCCGGGTGCAAAGACTTCCGTTTTACAATGAGGCTACGTTTACCCCCCACTGGCTGGCGCCAAATGATCCTGCCTTGGAGACTTTTCATCGGATCTCACCCTTCCAACTCATCAATCAAGAAGGAGATACGGTAACCCATGAAACCTTCCGGGACAAAATATATGTAGCAGACTTTTTCTTTACGATTTGCCCTGGCATCTGCCCCAAGATGACGAGTAATATGAGTCGGGTGCAGGAAGCGTTCTTGAATGATGACGAAGTCTTACTTCTATCTCATTCCGTAACTCCGGAAATGGACTCGGTACCCGTGCTGAAAGAATATGCAGAGGCTAAGGGAGTCTTATCAGAAAAATGGCACTTGGTAACTGGCAGTCAGCAGGCCATCTATAGGATGGGCCGGCAAGACTATTTCGTAGAAGAAGACTTAGGTATGAGCAAAGGCGAAGATGAGTTTTTGCATACCGAAAACTTCGTCCTGATTGATGGCAAAGGCCACATAAGAGGGATATATAATGGCCTAAAAAAACACTCCATCAATCAGTTGATCGCAGATATTCGGACCCTGAAGAAGGAGAGCTAGTAGTTTGTGAAGAAAGGGATCCATACCTCTATGAATCCCAAGGGAGGGTAGCGCGGTTAATGCAGCCGATCCAGCCGCTTGGCGTTCTTCTTCACATCCTCAAACTGCAAAAACTGCTCCCAGAAGTCCGTGCGAGGTACGCCGGCACGAAAGATCATCTGCTCCTTTTTTACCGGATGTTCGAACACCAAGTTCTTAGCGTGCAAGTGAATGCTCCCGTCGGTATTAGGCTTAGGAAAGCCGTATTTCACATCTCCGCGTATGGGGCAACCCATACTGGCTAGCTGCACACGAATCTGGTGTGGCCGCCCGGTGATAGGCTCCACTTCTATCAGCCAGTGGTCGTTCAACTTACCCAGTACCTTGTAATTGAGTTCTGCCTTTTGCGCTCCCTCTTTCGGGTAATCGTGGGCCGTGGTTACGTTACGTTTCTCGTCCTTTTCCAGATAGTGCACCAGCTTGCCCTTCATCTCACGAGGACGGCGTTTGGTGATAGCCCAGTAGGTCTTATGTACGTCCCGCTTGCGAAACAGGGCATTCATCCGTTCCAGGGCCTTGCTAGTACGGGCTAGCACCACTACCCCACTCACGGGGCGGTCCAGCCGATGGACTACTCCTAGAAATACCGCACCGGGCTTTTCGTACTTCTCCTTGATGTACTCCTTGCAAAGCTCCACCAGCGGCGTATCGCCAGTTTTGTCACCCTGCACCAGCACACCAGAGGCTTTGTCTACCACCAGCAGGTGGTTGTCCTCGTAGATCACCCGGTACTTACTTGGGTGTGAAGAATTGGGTTCCATAGGGCTTAAAATTCAGAAACGAAGTGGAACTCTATATCCGGGAAATTGTCTTGCACCATCTGCATCCAGGCACGGCTCTCGGCCATAAAAACCAGCTTCCCCTCTTTGTCACGGGCTATGTGACGGTACTTATCTTTCACAAAAGCATCCAGGGCTTTTTCGTCCTCACTGTGAATCCAGCAAGCCTTATATAGGTTGATGGGATCGAACCGAACCGTGGCATTGTATTCGTTCTTCAGGCGGTGCTGCATTACTTCAAACTGCAGCATACCCACTACCCCTACTACTTTCCGCGAACCCAGTTCAAAGGTAAACAGCTGGGCCAGGCCTTCATCCATAAGCTGGCTCAGGCCTTTATCCATCTGCTTGGTCTTCATGGCATCCAGGTTGACCACCTCGCGAAAAATCTCTGGCGAGAAGCTAGGGATGCCCTTAAACAGCCCCTTCTCCCCTTCCGTAAGGGTATCGCCAATCTTGAGATTTCCGGTATCATACAACCCCACAATATCGCCGGGCCAGGCTTCATCGATGGTCTCCTTTTGCTGCGCCATAAAGGCCGTAGCATTGCTGAAACGGAACTTCTTATCGTGGCGCACGTGCAGGTAGTTGCTACCCCGGGCAAACTTACCCGAACACACCCGCACAAAGGCAATGCGGTTCCGGTGCTTGGGGTCCAGGTTGGCGTGGATCTTAAACACGAAACCCGTGAACTTATTCTCTGTGGGGACCACCTCCCGCTCCTCGGTACTACGTGGTTTGGGCTGGGGTGCAATATCCACGAAACAGTCTAGCAGCTCCTGCACACCAAAGTTGTTCACCGCACTACCAAAGAACACTGGAGCCAGCTTGCCAGAAAGATAATCTTCAGGATCAAACTCTGGATAAACCCCTTCGATAAGCTCAACATCCTCTCGCAACTGTTCTGCGGCAGATTCACCCACCCACTTCTCTAGCTCGGGCGCATTGAGGTCAGTAATTTCAATTTGCTCATCGGCCAACTTTTGCTTGTTGCTTTCGAAAAGCACCAGCTTCTTGCTGTACAGATTGTACACCCCCTGGAAGGTTTTTCCCATCCCGATGGGCCAACTCAGAGGCAGCACTTTGATATCCAGCTTCTCTTCAATCTCGTCTAGCAGATCGTAGGGATCACGGCCTTCGCGGTCTAGCTTGTTGATGAACGAAATCACCGGAGTGGCCCGCATGCGGCACACCTCCATCAGCTTTTCCGTCTGAATCTCCACCCCCTTCACGCAGTCAATCACCATCACCACACTGTCCACGGCTGTGAGCGTGCGGTAGGTATCCTCCGCAAAGTCCTGGTGACCGGGAGTATCCAGCAGGTTGATCTTCATATCGCGGTAGTCGAAACCCATTACGGAGGTAGCCACCGAAATACCCCGCTGCTTCTCAATCTCCATAAAGTCAGAGGTGGCGTGGCGGTCGATCTTGTTGCTTTTCACCGCCCCCGCCGTCTGGATAGCCCCACCGAAAAGCAGAAGCTTTTCCGTCAAGGTCGTTTTCCCAGCATCCGGGTGACTGATTATTCCGAAGGTGCGTCGTTTCTGGATTTCTTCTACCAAGCCCATAGGTGCGTCTTTCTGCGATTTTCAGCCCGCAAAGATACTCCTTTTTCGTGTGAAAAAGAGGAAATCAGGAAATGTGAAAGGGGATAAGATGGCGCTGCTGAGAAACCTTTTTTAGAAGGCGTAAGAAAGCCCAACATCTGCGAACTGCAAAAGGGCAAAGTTGAAAACCTGGTCCACATTGGCTCCCCCCTCCACTATGCGGTACCCGGCTTTCAGCCTTAGATGATCCTGGTACAGAGCATAGGTAATACCCAAAAAGACATCTTCGGCTCGGCCTTGAGGGCTGCCGGCAATAGCATCGCCTTTAAGCAACACGCTCAGTTTTTCGGTAGGCAAGTATTCCAACTGTAGGCTCAGCAAGGGCACAAATCCTAGGTCCGTATCCTCAGCTTCCGTAGTACCTTGCGCAACGGCTATACGGGCATCTCGTATGAGCGCGGTGGCTCCCAGATCAAAGGTAAACTTCTCACGGTTTACTAGCCGGTAACGATAGCTTGCCCGGTAGGTGTTGAACTCATAGCGACCTGTAATATTCTCGCCCGTGAAAGTAGTACCGGCAAAAGTGACCGCATCGCCCTGAAAATCAACATAATTCACTGCGGCGGGCACCGCATCTAGCTCTACCGTATGTTTATCATTAATAAGGTAGCTAGCCTCAAAGCGGATAAAAGGCCCGGGCAGTTCGGCGGTAAAATCATCCGTAAGGGAAAAAAGTGATCCTTGATTATCTGGAGCATTGGGCACTCGGACATCGTTGTAGGTATTGAAGACCAATCCCGATTCTACAGTAAGCGTAAGTTGAGCGTACATAGAACTGGTCAACAACCATGACAAAGCTAAAGTTAGTATCTGTGGGTAGCGCATAGTGAATAGGAAGTGTAAATGTT
Organism: Bacteroidota bacterium; assembly: GCA_038525885.1. Classification (GTDB taxonomy): domain Bacteria; phylum Bacteroidota; class Bacteroidia; order Cytophagales; family Cyclobacteriaceae; genus DMST01. The sequence continues at coordinate 285 of JBCBHI010000219.1, read as the reverse complement.
ATAGACAGTATTCAAATCAACCTCTCTATCCACAAACTGTTTCCCTGGCTTTCCAGAATCTATTACATCATATACAAGCCAATACTACTTACCATACAACCTCCATTCATACCAATCATTAGTTGGTTTAGCACCCTATACCTATCCTGGAGTTAATAGCATTCAAGCTTGCCATTTTTGCTCAGTAATTCTAGACAAAGAGTGAATCAAAAACACCTGATTAAAGCGTAAATTTTTACGCTTTAAGGCCCATTAATTATCATAAAGCGTAAATAATTGCGCTTT
>JBCBHI010000218.1:0-7280 GCA_038525885.1 Bacteroidota bacterium | reverse complement strand
CACTGGGTAGGAGCGATGTTGTAAAACAGGTCGGCCTTGCGGTAGCGGGCCAACCCTACGGTTATGCCGATGGTGCCAATGAAGTTGCTGGCCTGGTCGCGGATAATCCAAATGTATTGGGTGCGCTCGGCCTGGGCCAGGCTGGCAAAGTAGGGCTCGAAGACTTGCTCGGTGACGGCCACACTTTCTGGGATGCCCAGCGTGTTGTATTGCATGGTTTCCGGGAAGGAATGCAGCACATGTACCAAAGGCAGGTCTTGTGGGCGCAAGGGGGCTAGTTGTAAGCGTGGGGTCTCCAGTTGCATGCTGGAATATACACCGTTAGCCGCGTTTTAGCCACACTATCCGCTCGATAGGGGCCACCAGCATGGTACGACCGATGGGACGCAGGTAGCGTTCTTGGTGCTCGGCGTGGCCTACGTCTTCTTGTACGGTGTACCCGTACTCCCCCACAAACTGGGGTAGCTGCTGTGGGTCTAGCCCAAAGTACCACCCCAGTCCTGCTTTTTTCAGCCCTTGGAGCAACTTGGGAAGGTAGGGTAGGGGGGAACTGCTGTTGAGGTACTCTGCCGGCACGTAGGACATTATGACCTCGGCTTGCTCTATGGTACTCAGGTATGCCAGGGTGTTGCGTACGGCTTCTTCGGTGATGTATTGGGTGACTCCTTCCCAAAGTACTAGGGTAGGTTCCTCCAGGTTGAGGCCGGAGGTGCCCAAAGTGGCCTCCAGCGTTTGGGTGGTGAAATCTACCTCTACAAAGTTGACGTGTAGGGGCTGGCTGCCTTGCCAGTTTTTGACCCGTGCAATCTTGAACTGCTGGACCACCTTGCGGTCTACCTCAAACACTTGGGCTCCGGCTATGCCGGCTATGCGGTATGGGCGGGAGTCCATGCCCGCTCCCAGAATTACAATCTGGCGGATACCTCGGTCCAGGGCGTCCTTCACACGATCGTCCAGATAGCGGGTGCGAACGGGTATGAGGCCCAATACGCCGGGAAACTGTTTGTCTCTGCGCCGGATGAGGGCTTGGCGCAGCCAGCGGGCAGATAGCAGCTTGGTAAAGGTACGGTAGGTGCCGGGTAGTAAGTATTGTGAAACTTTGTCCTCAAAGAGGCGCTGTTCTTTAGGGTATGATGCCTCCAACATGCGGATGACGGCTACGCCTAGTGCCGTCTGATCCACTTTTTCCTTAGCCATGGGATGTTTTCGTAAAGCAGTTGACCTATAAATCTATACTTTGATTTGTCTATAAAGGTTGCCAAACGAATGTGAGCGGTATAGCCATTTTTTGGCTGTTATCAGCCTTTCAGAGTGTTTTTGTCTCCCGCCCAAGGACTCTATTCCCGGCGGGTTCCGGAGAGTACGTTGACTCCTGAGGGCATGGGGTTGCCACTGGTGCGGCGGAAAGAAACCACCTGCCCGGCGTGATAAATGGCGTCTGAAAGGGGGCCGTTGATGACGTTCCAGAAAGGCAGGGTGGAACGGCTTTCTCCGCGGGCCCAAATCATCTCACGGTTGGCTAGGGGAGCCCCGCTGTCGGTGAGTTGTTCTATGGCGGCTTCCAGATTCGCGAGTGTTTCGGTTCGCAGTTTTTCCAGTTCCCAACCCTCGGTACTCACCCGTACGTTGGGCTCGTTCTTAGTGGCCTGCAGAATCATGCTGCTCAGGTAATAGATATGCGTGATGGTTTCGAGGGTGGTACGGCCATCTTCACTGGGTCGGAAGGCTAAGTCCTCGGACCTTAAACCCTCCGTTGCCCAATAGTACCGAAAGCCCAGCCCTTGGATCATACGAACCACGAGCATTTCGGGAGTGTAGGCTTCTGGGATCTCTGAGATATCGCGAAAAGGGGTATCAGCTGGGGACTGGGCCATGAGGTGTACCGAAAAGAGGGTGAATAGGAGGAATAGGGTGGTGGTTTTCATGGGGAGAAAGTTAGGCAGCTCCCTAGATTAATCGGCTTCCTGTCATAAAAAAAGCTCTCCAATGGAGAGCTTTTTTTCGCTGTTAAAGATGCATTAAATGCATGTTTTTAAACCAATTCCCTTATTGTGTTCACTAAAGGTAGGATAGGCTTATGAGTGAAACTATTTCATACTATTTCACGATGAAATTGTCTCAGGTTTTCTGGACAATGATGGGGCGTTCTGCAAGACTAGGATTGCGATTCTGTAGGGGGGCGTTCCATGGAATGCCCCCCTACAGAATCAGGGAAGTGAACCAAAACATAGCCACTTATTCTTCATTGCCTCTCCCATCAGGGAGATACTGCCCTTATGAAAGACCGGAAACAAAAAAAGCTCCTTGCCCCAGGCAGGGAGCTTATTAAACCTTACTATTTTATGAAAATGAATCTACTGTACAGTCACGTCAAAAGTCACCTCGATGTCGGTTTCTCCACCGGCATTGGTGATGTCGCCACCGCTTACTCCGGTAGCTGACTTATTGGGCTCGTGACGCAAGGTCACAATCAGAGTACCGGTTCCGGCGTCTGTAGTGGTCAGGTTGAAAGTCAACCCAAGAGGATTACCGCTACCATCTTCATCAGTGTACTCAGTAGTGATGCCTGAGCCATTAGATGCTTGGAAGAAGAACTGGTGCTCAGCAGACTCTTCCTTTACTTCAGCAGTAATGTCTTCTGCAGGGGTCTCAGACTCATTGAGTACCTCGATGGCTGCAGAATAAGTAGTGTTTGCAGAGAAAGTAGGATTGGTAAGGGTAGGGGCGTTACCTCCGTCTCCATCCAAATCCTGAAATTCAGCGGTTACTGTATTGGTTGTGCCTGTCTCCGTGAAGGTGATCCGCAAAGTGGTGATCAACTCTTCTTCATTCTCCTCCTCAGGAGTTACGTCACATGCAGCTACTGCTGCTCCGAGGGCCAATAGGCCGAATAGTTTAGGTAAAAATTTCATTATTATATAGGTTCTATTTGGTATACATCTTTAGTCCCGCAATGATAGGGTAGAGTTTTAATTCCTGCAACATCGTTGCACAAAAGATGCAACAAAGTTTCATATGTGGCAAATAGCTGCGTTGGATTTGTATTAAAGTAAGATAGCCGGGTTTTCGTAATGCCCAGCAGCGTGAACAATTTTAGGCTAAGTAGAAATGAGGCCCGCGGTGAAGAGAGCTTTTTTTGCGGGGTTGCTCCTCCATTCCTGGTGTTCTATTAGACAGTGGTCAGGGTTGCCTGAGTGCCTGTGTGTATTTGGTAGTGTCTGGCTCTGTTTCTGAGTACTAACCAACTCATAAATTTGCCCACCTCTTCTTCCAATATTTGCTTCACTACCGGAATAGCCTGGTGTTGTGCCTGACTCACGGCCATCACCTGTTCGGTGACCTCATCCAAATTGTACACCGTATTCCTGGCATTGGCCAAAGTCGGGTCCACATTGGTGGGCATGGCCAAATCGATCCACAGCCTATCCCGCTCATCTTGCTGGATTTGGCTGATCAGCCCTTTGCGGTGGCTTACCGCCGTTATCACCACATCGTAGTCTGTAAAATCACCACGCTCTAGCTGAGACCATCGGTAGATAGTCACCCCGTATCGTTGCGCGAGTGCCCTCGCCTTTTCTTCCGTCCGGTTTGCGAGGCTTACCTGTCGGTAGGCAAACTTGGGCAAGTACCGAAGGACGTCCTCGGCAATTTCCCCGGCCCCTACTACCAAAACCGCCAGGCTACCGCTGGTTGGCTTGCCAAAATGGGTTTCGGCCATCTTGAGTGCGGAATAGGCAGTGGAGGTAGAACCTTGCTGGTATTGCGTTTCCCGGTGTACCCGCTTGTGGCTTCTAAAGGCAGCTTGAAAAGCCCGTTCTAGCAAAGTCCCCTGATTTTTTAAACGAAGCGCTTGCTGGTAGGCATCCTTTAGCTGGCCGATGATCTGCTTGTCGCCTAGCACTGCCGACCGCAGGCCATTGGCTACTTCCAGCATATGCTGCACCGTGTCCGCCGTGCCATCCAGCAGCCGAAAGGGCAGCTTGCTCAACGCCACCCCGTGTAGGGATTCCACATAGCATATCAGCGCATCCCGCACTGCTTCTGCTGAAACCCTATCTGTTTCCAGATAGAGTTCCGTCCGGTTGCAGGTAGCCAGCAGCGCTATACCCCGGAGAGCAAATTGCTCTTTCAGGCGGGCCAGCAGGGTCAACTTTTGTGGTTCCGACAGACTATAGTAGGCCCTTTCTTGGGGCACAGCGGTTTCGTGAGTTATGCCCACGTACATCAAATGAGTTTCCATGTTTAGGAAAGGGAAAGCAAAGTAGAGGGTTGCTCCAGCGTAATAGAGGTACGAATGCTATGCCACAAGGCAATCCGGTGTTTGAGCGCCTGCTTAGCTACCGCCAAAGCATCGGCCCACTTTTGATCATCCGACCCACACAGCTCCGCTATCATTTTTAGCGACAAGGGGCCGTGGTCGTCTCCGTCTAGCTCAATGTGCCGCTTTAGGTAGTAGGCAAGTTTGGGGTAGAGAGCATTGTTGGGGTCTGCCTGCTGAAGGATCGCCATAAACATTTCCGGGATCACATCCTCCCGGCCAAAGGTAAAGGCCGAGGCTATGAGGTGCGGCCGCCCGGTTTCGATAACCGAAAAGGTGTACCGTACAAACTCTGCGACTCCCGCATCCATCGAGTCTTCTGCCAGGGCATGCTCAATGGCCTTCCCCTCATCTACGGCCTGCAAAAACTGAGAAATGGGAGCGGTGTCTGCGCCGAGTTGGTCCATCGCCTGCAAGTACATTTCAAAATGGCTCATCGGCTGGCCCTCCTCATTCATATCGGTTTCCTCCTCCAGCACAATCTCATTGATAAACCGCGCAGTACTTGGGCTGGCTGCCGGCAGCCAGGGTACCTCCACACAAGTTAGCTTTCTTTGCAGCGCTTTCAGCAAAGACATAAAATCCCAAACCGCAAACACGTGGTGTTGCATGAAGATTTTGATGTCTTCCAGGCTCTGCAGATTTTGGTATAGTGGATGGTTTGCCAATTGAGCCCTTAGCGGTTCCAGGCTCAGTTCCATATGCCGTAGGCGCATCTCAGCATTGTCAATTTTTGTCATGGAAATCGATGAATAAGGTGGAAGGGGAAAGAAAGACAAGAGAGGCGACACCCCCAAACCTGAAGGTGCCTCCTTTCCTATAAATCTGCTATCGCTTAGCGGATCGGTTTGTTCTCAAACCGGTCTAGGTTCATCACCTTGTGCCAGGCCACTACAAAGTCATTCACAAACCGCTCGCTGGCATCGTCACTTGCATATACCTCAGCCAGGGCCCGCAGCTCAGAGTTGGATCCAAATATCAAGTCAGCCCGGGTAGCCGTCCAGCGTACCTCATCCGTTCCACGCACTCTGCCGTCAAATACATACCCTTGGTCCCCTTGGGCTTTCCATTCATAGTCCATGCTCAGCAGGTTACGGAAGTACGCATTGTTCAGCACTCCCGGGGTTTCCGTTAGCACCCCCCAGTCCGAGCCGTCATAGTTGGCCCCCAGTGCCCGCATTCCGCCTACTAGCACCGTCATCTCGGGTGCCGATAGCGTTAGCAGCTGCGCCTTGTCTACCAGCAGTTCTTCCGTAGTCAGGGTATAGGCCTTCTGCTGGTAGCTCCTAAATCCATCTGCCATGGGCTCCAGCACTGCAAGGCCTTCCACGTTCGTTTGGTCCTGGGTAGCGTCCATTCTGCCAGGGGCGAAAGGTACCGTTACCGTATAGCCTGCCTTCCGGGCGGCCTCCTCTATGGCTGCACTACCCCCAAGCACAATCAGGTCGGCCATCGAGATTTTCTTACGGTCCGTATCAAAATCCGCCTTTACGCGCTCGTAGAAAGCCAGCACTTTCTTAAGCTGCTTAGGATTGTTCGACTCCCAGCTTACCATTGGCTCCAGGCGGATGCGTGCCCCGTTGGCTCCCCCTCTGCGGTCCGAATGGCGGTAGGTGGCTGCTGACGCCCATGCCGTGGCTACCAACTCATCCGTAGTCAGGCCAGAGTTCAGAATGGTGGCCTTTAGCTCGGCTATATCGCTGGCCGTCGCCAGGTCATGGTTTACCGCAGGGATGGGGTCCTGCCAGGTAAACTCCTCCTCAGGGATTTCCGGCCCCAAGTACGTAGACCGGGGTCCCATATCGCGGTGCGTTAGCTTAAACCATGCGCGGGCAAAGGCCTTGTCAAACTCCTCCGGGTTTTCATAAAACCGGCGAGATATCTTTTCGTAGGCCGGATCGCGGATCAGCGCAATGTCCGTCACAAACATGCCGGGGCGGTGTTTTTTATCAGGGTCAAACGCGTCTGGGTACAACTTCTCAGGATTCACCGCCTCAAAGTGCACAGTACCGCCGGGGCCCTCTACCAGCTCCCATTCGTTCTCAAACAAGCTTTTGAAATACCCTTGACTCCATTCCACGGGGGTCTCCGTCCATACCAGCTCTATGCCCGATGTAATAGCGTCCGGGCCCTTGCCCGACCGGTAATCGCTCTCCCAGCCCAGGCCCATGCTTTCAATTCTGGCCCCTTCGGGCGCCGCGCCTACATGCTCTTCCGAGGCTGCTCCGTGAGACTTACCCAGCGTGTGGCCACCCGCTATCAGCGCCACCGTTTCTTCGTCGTTCATACCCATCCGCCCAAAAGAGGTGCGTATATCTTGTGCCGAGGCTACCGGATCAGGATTGCCGTTAGGTCCTTGAGGGTTTACATAAATCAGCCCCATTTGTACCGCCGCTAGCGGGCGTTCCAGCTCACCCTCCTCATTGTATCGTTTGTCATTGGCTAGCCATTCCTTTTCCTCACCCCAGTACACATTCGTCTGCGGTTCCCAGGTATCCGCCCGTCCTCCAGCATAGCCCAGAGTTTCAAAGCCCATAGATTCCAGGGCCACATTGCCCGTCAGAATGAACAAGTCTGCCCAAGAGATCTTCTGCCCATATTTCTGCTTGATGGGCCATAGCAACCGCCTCGCCTTGTCCAGATTAGCATTGTCCGGCCAGCTATTTTGCGGAGCAAACCGCTGCTTGCCCTCCCGGGTACCGCCCCGGCCATCTCCCGTCCGGTAGATACCCGCACTGTGCCAGGCCATCCGTATAAACAGCCCCCCGTAGTGCCCAAAATCAGCAGGCCACCACTCTTGCGAGTCCGTCATCAGCGCTTCCAGGTCCTTCTTCAGCGCATAGTAGTCCAGGCTTTCAAATTCCTTGCGGTAGTCAAACCCCTCTTCCAGTGGGCTGGAGAGTGCCGCATTTTTGCGCAGGCCGGTTAGGTCCAGCTGGTTCGGCCACCAATCCCGGTTGGT